>WGAH01000740.1 GCA_015489145.1 Deltaproteobacteria bacterium | reverse complement strand
GGGTCGCCCACCGGGAGGTCGGTGAGGGCGCGAACCGTGGCGACGCCCGCCGCCGCGACGGGATCGCCGACGCGGGTGCGGAGGAGCTTCCAGAGCGCCTCGGCCGACTCGGGCAGCTCGCTCCGGGAGGCGTCGCGGTAGGCGTCGTAGGCGCGGCGGCGGCGCGGGTCGAGGAGCACGGAGCGAGCTTCGCGCAGCTCGCGTTCCTGGGCCTCGAGGATCGTCACGTCGGCGCCCTTGGCACGGGCGGTGCGGAGGCGGCCGACGAGGTCGGCGAGGCGCCGCTGGTAGGCGAGCTCGATCACCTCGCCGGAGGCGCCGGGCTCGACGCCGAGCAACTCGTAGAAACCCTGGGACATCCGGTCGCTCCTAATCGCCCGCGCCCGGCTCGGCACCGCCGAGGACGGCGACGAGGGCCGCGGTCAGCTCGGCCTCGTCGCCGGGCAGGAGGGTACGGGGGTCGATGATGAGGGCTCCCCGCGCCACCCGCGCGAGCACCGGGGGCCGGCGCTGGCGGAGGGCCCGGGCCGCCGCCTCGGGATCGGGCAGGGGCCAGGCGGCGACGTGGGTGGGGAGCGGTCGGGCCGGGAGCGCCCCGCCCCCGGTGAAGCTCTCGGCGGGCTCGACGCGACCGCCGGGGGCGGCGGCGGCGAGGCGCTCGGCGACGGCCCGCAGGGCCTCGGGCTCCCGGTCGAGGAGGGCGCGGCACGGGGGGAGGCGGCCCTCGGCGAAGACCCGCAGGGTGGCTTCCAGGGCCGCGAGGATGAGCTTGTCGACCCGCAGCGCCCGGTACAGCGGGTGGCGGCGCAGCTCGCCGACGAGCGCGGCGCGGCCGACGACGATGCCGGCCTGGGGCCCGCCGAGCAGCTTGTCCCCGGAGAAACAGACGAGGTCGGCCCCTTCCGCGACGGCGCGCTCAACGCTCTCGTCGAGGGCCTCCGCCTCGGTCATCGCCCGGGGCGCGGGGCCGAGGAGGCCGGAGCCGAGGTCCTCGACCAGCGGGATGCCCCGCTCGCGGGCCAGCGCGACCAGCTCGGGGCGCGGGGGGCGCTCGGTGAAGCCGACGATGCGGTAGTTCGAGGGGTGGACCCGGAGCAGGATGCGGGTGTCCTCGCTGATGGCGGCGGCGTAGTCGCGGGCGCGGGTGCGGTTGGTGGTGCCGACCCCGACCAGCCGGGCGCCGCCCTGGCGGAGCACGTCGGGCACGCGAAAGGACCCGCCGATCTCGACCAGCTCGCCCCGGCTGGTGATCACCTCGCCCCCGCGCGCCAGGGCCGTGACCGCCAGGAGCACGGCGGCGGCGTTGTTGTTGACGACGAGGGCATCCTCGGCGCCGGTCAGCTCCCGCAGGCGGTCGCGCACCGGCACCAGGCGCTCGCCCCGGGCGCCGCTGTCGAGGTCGAGCTCCACGTTGCTGTAGCCCCGCGCCACCTCGGCGATGGCCCCGGCGGCCTCGGGCGCGAGGGGCGAGCGGCCGAGGTTGGTGTGCAGCACGATGCCCGTGGCGTTGACGACCCGCCGGAGCACCGGGGCCCGCAGGGCCTCGACGCGGGCGCGCACCCGGGCGGGGATGTCGTCCGGCAGGGGCTCGCCGGCGCGAATCCCGGCGCGCAGCTCGGCGACGACCTCCCGCGCCGCCCGCGCGGCGAGGGCGTGGGGCAGGCCGGCGAGGGCGGGATCGGCCAGCAGCGTCGAGATCGCCGGCAGGCGCGCGAAGTCGGCTGGGGTGCGGCTCATGGGCCGCATCCTATCCGAGCGGCGGCGATCGGGGGACGCCGGATAGGTGGACGCCAGGGTCCGCCGTGAACGCCCTCCTCTACATGCTCGCCGCCCTGTTGTCGGCTTCCTTCGGGGTGCGGAGCCTCGCCGGGGGAGGGGACGACCGGGTCCGGCGCGACTTCGCGGCGCTGGCCTTCCTCTCGGCCGGCGCCCTGGCGGCCTTCAGCCTCTACCTCGTGCCGGGGCTCACCGGCTTCATCTACCTCCACACCGCCCTGGGCATCGTCGTGCCGCCGGTGCTCTACCGCTTCCTCGACGGGCTGCTTTCCGGCGGCGAGGCGGCGGAACGGGGCGACCGCGGCCGCCGCTACCTCCTGGTCTCGCTGGCGGGGGCGGCGGTCTACCTGGTGGTGGATGGGCTGGTGCTGCGGCGGGCGCCGGCGGCGAGCGCGCCGCAGGTCGCGGCGGGGCTGGCGGTCTTCGGGGGCTGGTGCGCCTCGCTTCTGCGCCTGGCGCGGGCGATCCGCCGGGCGGCTTCCCGGGCCGAGCGCGTCCGCCTGCGCTACCTCGTCGCCTTCCTCGCCGCCGCCGCCGTGTCGATGGGGGCCGAGCAGGTGGCCCGCGCCCTGGCCCCGGCGGTGGACCCGGGACCGCTCGGGCTGCTGCGCCGCTCCTTCGCCCTCCAGGGCGCCGTGCCTCCCCTCGGCGCGGTCGCCGGCGTGCTGCTCCTCGGCTTCCTGCTCCGGGTGGTCGAGGAGTCGCGCCTGGTCGACCTCCACGAGGTCTTCAGCCGCCTGTTCAGCCTCACGGTGGGGGCGCTGCTGCTGGTGGTGGTCGACGGCCTCGTCGCCGCCCTGGCCGGCGGCCTCGCCGAGCGCCCCGTCCACGCCGGCTTCCAGGTCCTGCTGGCGAGCGTCCTGTTCCTCGCCCTCTACGGCCCGTTTCGCGAGCGCCTCGACGGGCTGGCCGGGGAGTGGTTCAACCGGCCCGGGCGCCGCCTGGAGCTCGCCCTGGCCGACATCGCCGCCGCGATGCCCAAGGTGCTCACCCTCGACGACCTCGCCCGGGAGGTCCTCGACCGCCTGCACGCCAGCGGTCGGGTGCCCGCCGCGGCGCTCTACCTCCTCGACGAGGACGGCGGGCTGTTCCGGGAGGTCGCGCGCCGCGGGGAGGGCGGCGCGGCGGTGATGCGGGAGGTGGCGGCGCCGGCGCTCGGCGAGGGCGCCGTCGCCGACCGGCAGGAGGCCCTCGGCCGCCTGCGCCGCGGTCCCGCCCCGGCGGCCGAGGACGCCCTGGCCCTCCTCGACGCCGTGGCCGCCGACCTCGTCCTGCCCATCCCCACCGGCGCCGGGATCACCGGCTTCATGGCGCTGGCCGCCAGCGACCAGGCCGACGGCTTCTCGCGGGAGGAGACGGCGGCGCTGTCGCGGCTCGCGGGTCGGGGCGGGTGGTGAAGAAG
>WGAH01000739.1 GCA_015489145.1 Deltaproteobacteria bacterium | reverse complement strand
ACGCTTCCCTCGCCGCCCGCCGCGACGACGACCTCGGCCTCGGCGGCCTCCTCGGCCTGCGCGACGGCCGCGAGGTCGCCTTCCCCCTGCGCGCCGTGCGCGTGCGCGCCCACCTCGCCGGCCCCTTCTGCCGCACCGTCGTGGAACAGCGCTTCGAGAACCCCGGCGAGGCCGGCCTGGAGGCGGTGCACCTGTTCCCGCTGCCGCCCGGCGCCGCGCTCGTCGAGGTGTCGCTGCGCGCCGGCGAGGTCACGGTGCGCGGCGAGGTGCGCGAGCGCGAGGCCGCCGCCCGGGCCTACGCCGAAGCCCGCGACGCCGGCCGCCTCGCCACGCTCCTCGACGAGGAACGCGACGGCGTCCACACCCTGCGGGTCGCCAACCTGCCGCCGGGCGAGCCGGTCACCGTGCGCCTGGTGCTCGAGCAGTTCCTCGAGTCCGTGGACGGCGCCTGGCGCTGGCGCTTCCCGACGGTGGTGGCCCCGCGCTTCACCCCCGGCGAGCCCCTCGACCGCCCGGGGGCCGACGGCCCCGGGGTCGCCCCCGACACCGACCTCGTGCCCGACGCCTCGCGCCTCACCCCGCCCCTGCGCCTCGCCGGCGGCGCCGCCCTCGACCTCGAGGTGACGGTCGCCGGGCCGGTGCGCGAGGTGCGCGCCTCGCAGCACGCGGTGCGGGTGCGCCTCGACGACGGCGGCGCGCGGGTGGCCCCGGCGGAGCGCGCGAGCCTCGACCGCGACTTCGTGCTCGCCGTCGAGCTCGCCGACGACCACGACACCCGCCTGAGCGCCTGGACCGACGGTTCCTACACCGCCGCGGTCCTCGAGCCGCCGGCCCTCGGGGCCCGCGAGGTGCTGCCCCGCGACGCCACCTTCATCGTCGACACCTCCGGCTCGATGCACGGGCCCAAGATGTACGCCGCCCAGGCCGCCCTGCGCGCGGCGGTGCACGGCCTGCGGCCCGGCGACCGCTTCCGCCTCGTCGCCTTCGCCAGCGCGTGGACGGCGATGTCGCCCGAGCCCCTGCCGGTGACCGACGCCAACCTCCGCGCCGCCGACGCCTGGATCGACGGCCTCGACGCCGGCGGCGGCACGCAGCTCCTCGAGCCCCTCGTCGACGCCCTCGGCCTGCCCGCCGAGGACGGCCGCCTGCCCACGGTGCTCGTGATCACCGACGGCCAGACCACCGACGCCGCCCGCATCGTCCCGGCGGTGGCCCACCGGCGGGGGCGGGCGCGCGTCTTCGCCCTCGGCATCGACACGGCGGTCAACGAGGCGCTGCTGCGCGACATGGCCCGCGCCGGCGGCGGCGTGGCCGAGTTCGTCACCCCCCGCGAGGACATCGAGGCGGCGGTGGCCTCGCTGGAGCAGCGCTTCGGCCGCCCCCTCGCCGAGGGCCTCCGCATCGTCCACGGCGAGGACGGCGAGGGCGACGACCTCTACGCCGGCCGCCCGGCGGTGCTCCTCGCCCGGGGCGCGCCCGACCGGGTGGTGGTCGAGGGGCGCGGTCCCGGCGGCCCGGCGCGGTGGGAGGTCGAGCCCGTCCGGGTGAGCCAGCCCCTCGGCGCCCTGTGGGCCCGCCGCCGCGTCGAGTCGCTCCAACGCCGCATCCTGGTGGAGCCCCACCGCGAGGAGGGCCTTCGCGGCGAGATCGTCCGCCTGGGCCTCGCCCATTCCCTCGCCACGCGCTTCACCTCCTGGGTCGTGATCGACGAGCGCCCGGCCCCCGACGGCTCCGGCGCGCGGCGCACGGTGGTGCAGCCGGTGGAGCTGCCCCGCGACTGGGACGAGGGCTTCCGCGCCCCGCCGCCGGGCATGGCCGCCCGGGCCGCCGCCCCGCCCATGCTCGCGATGGCGTTGGCCGCCCCGCCGGCGCCGCCCGACACCGCCGCCGACGCGACGGCCGACTACGCGATCCACCCGTCCGCGGTCTTCTCTCCCGCCCGCCGCGAGGTCGATCCCCGCGAGCGGGAGCGCAACGACCTCGCCGCCCACCTCGCCGGCCTCCAGTCCGCCGACGGCAGCTTCGGCGGCGACCTGGGGCGCACCGCCGCCGCGCTGGCCGCCCTCGCCTGCCTCGGCCACACCCGCCGCCGGGGCCTCCGCCGCGAGGCGGTCCGCCGGGCCTGGGCCTGGCTGGAGGACGCCTGCCCCCGACCCGGATCGCGCCACAGCGAGGAGCACCTGCTCGACCTGGTCGAGCGGCTCCTGCACGAGGCCGAGCAGGGCGAGCGGCCGTCGAACTTCGCCCTGGACCGCTTCCAGCGGTGGCTGTGGGAAGGCGGGCCCGCCGGCGAGCTGGTGCGCCAGTGGCAGCAGAGCTTCGAGCGCCTCGCCCCCGACCTCGAGCGCTTCGACCGGCTGCGGCCGGAGTTCGGCTGGCGGCGCGGGCTGGGCGAGGGCTTGCAGGATCGCTTCCGAAACCTGCTCCACGAGGCTCGCCGGCTGGCCGAAGAGGCGCTGAACGACCTCGCGTCCTCCGACGAGTTCCGGCTGTTCGAGCGGGCCCGCCACCTCCTCCGGGAGTCGGGCACGAAGGTCTGGTAGGTCCCGCCCGCATCCTGGAGCCGACCCCCCTCCCGGATGCCCGTCTCGCCGGCTCCTCGGCCCGCCGCCGCCTCCGCGACGCCGGGCGGGCCGGCGGTCGCGCGCATCGCCGCCGATCGCCGTTCAGCGCCGCCCACCCCACCGTCGGTGGGGCGGGCGTGGATGCGTCGGGCGCCGCCGATCGCGAAGCGGGTGACCACCAGGGACGGGTTCGCGGGCCCTCACTCCTCGCCGCCGGTGAGTGCCCAGATGTCAGCGAGATCCTTTGGCCTGCCGGAAGCGCGCTTGTTGGCGAGCAGGTCGTCGCGGCTGATGAATGGTAGTTCCAGGCCGCCAACGCGCAGCGTGGTCCGGCCGCGCCAGGCGGCATCGAAGTCCACCCCGGAGATCGAGGTGAGGATGTCGATGCGGCGCGGCGGAAGGCCGACCTGGAACACGATGTCCGGCGTGGAGAGGTCCTCGGGGGTCAGGTCGTGCAGCGGAGCGCCAAAGCGCCGAAGCGCGCGCATGACCCGCTGGGCGTTGTCGGGGCTCGCCCGAACCCAGAGGTCCAGGTCACCCGTCGCTCGGGGGTGGCCGTAGGCGGCGACCGCGTGGGCCCCCACCACCAGGAACTCGACGCCCTCGGCGAAGAAGGCGGACAACATGTCGGTGAAGTCCGGGTTCATGGAGGGGCCTCCCGGCAAAGGTCCAGGCCTGGACCGTCAGCTCCCAGACCATCTCGACCCGCTCGGCCGGCGAGCACCAGTCCATCGGCTCGGGGGCCCCCTCGTCGGCGAGGTCGAGCTTGCGGGTGACGATGCCGGATCGGGAGGCCATGCCTCAACCTACCATGCCCCCGGGACGCGGGGGGTCGCGCGTCGCCTGCCGGCACGGCCCGCGAAGGCGGGCGTCGCGCCCCCGCTACGCCCCGCCGCTTCCCGGCCGGTCGTCGAGCAACTCGCGCACCCCGGGCTGGTTGCGGAAGGGCCGGGCGAGCTCGGGCGGGAGGGCGGCGAGCATGCCGCGGGCGATGCCCCGGGCCTCGCGGCGGGCGCGCTCGGCCTCGTCGCCCTCGGCCACCCGGGCCAGCAGCAGGCGGGCGCGCAGGGCCCAGCCGCGCAGGTTGCGGACCTGGGCGAGGCGGGCGGCGTCGCGCAGGGGGGCGAGCGCCTCGTCGGGCTCGTCCAGCGCCAGCCAGGCGGCGCCGGCGAGCACCTGCACCTGGGCCCGTCGGGGCACGGGCAGCCCGTCGACGCCCCCCACCAGGCCGTCGAGGAGGCGCTCGGCCTCGTCGGACTCGTCGAGCCGGGCGAGGGCCTGGGCCAGGCTGGCCTCCAGCGCCGGCGCGTAGCGTTCCGGGTCGGCCCGGCGGGCGGCGCCGAGGCCGGCGCGGAGCAGGCCGGCCGCGCGCTCGGCGTCGCCGAGGTTGAGGGCCACGCGCCCCTGGAGGTAGAGGGCGGCCACGAGATCGCTGGCGATGCCGGTCTGCTCGGCGATGGCGATCGCCTGGGCCACGTCCTCGCCGGCCCCGGCGAGGTCGCCGGCCTCCAGCAGCACCAGCCCCCGCACCTGGTGGGCGAAGGCCTCGCCCTCGCGGTGCAGCACGTCGCGGGCCAGCCCCAGGGCCTCGCTCGCCGCCTCCCAGGCCGGCCCCAGGCGCCCCTGCCAGGCGTACAGCTCCGCGAGGTTCGCCAGCACGACGGCCCGGGTCTTCTTGCGGCTGTGGTCGCGCAGGATGCCCTCGGCCTCCACCAGGCCCCGGGTGGCCGCCGCGAGCTGCCCCTGGCTGGCCTGCACCGCCGTCAGCGCCATCAGGATCTCGGCGCGGGCCAGGGCCACGTCCGGCCCGCTGGCCGACAGCAGTCCCTCCTGGGCCAGCGCCTCGCAGGTGGCGAGGTCGCCCTTCTCCCAGGCGAAGGCGGCGAGGCGGTGCAGGGCGTCGATGATCGCGACGCGGTCGTGCCGCGAGCGCGCCGAGGCCAGCACCCCCTCGGCGAGGTTGCGGGCGTCGTCCTCGCGGCCGAGGCGCCACAGGCAGGTGGCGCGGTCGAGGCCGGCGCGCGCCCCGAGGGCGTCGTCGCCCAGGGCCAGGGCCGCGTCGCGCAGGGCGGCCAGCGCCGCCGCCGCCTCCGCCCAGCTCCCCCGGTTGTAGAGGGTGGCGGCCCGCACGTCGAGGAAGGCCAGCCGGGCACCGGCGAAGGTGGACTCCGGCAGCTCCCGCCGGGCCTCCTCCTCGATCCCGGCCGCCCGCTCGGCCACCGCCCAGGCTTCGCCGAGCAGGTCGCGCTCGGCGAGGCTGCGCGCCGCGAGGCCGAGGAAGGTCCAGGCCCGGGCGGCGTCGCCGGCTCGGCGGTAGTGCTCGCCGATCCTCTCGGCGAACAGCGGGTTGTCGGCGTACCGCGACTCCAGGGCCACGGCGAGACGCCGGTGGGCGGCGGCCCGGCGCGCCGGGGCCAGGTCGCGGTAGACCACCTCGGCGAGCCGCCGCTGGGCGAAGTCGAGGTGGGCCTGCATCCCCACCCGCCGCTCGACGAGCAGCCCGGCGGCGGTCACCCGGTCGATGCGGTCCAGGGCGCGCTCCTCGTCGGTGGTGAGCGCGTCGAGGAGGGTGTCCACGTCGAGGGGGCCGGCGGCGGCCACCAGCTCGAGGATCGCCCGCTCGCCGGCGTCCCGCGCCCCCAGGCGCTCGCGCACCACCCGGGCGAGGTCGGCGTGGCCCTCGGGCGGCACCTCGCGGGTGGCGTCGTCGTCGGTGGCGGGGCGGCCGCGCAGGGCGGCGCGGGCCAGCTCGCAGGCGAAGAAGGGGTTGCCGTCGCTCTCGCGGTGGATGCGCTCGGCCAGCCCCGGCCGGTCCTCGCCCACCACCGTCGCCACCAGCGCTCGCACCGCGTCGAGGTCGAGGGGGCCGAGCTCGATGCGGGTGCGGCGCTCGCCGAAGGTGGCCGGGTCGCGGAAGGGCTCGAGGACCGGCGCCGGCAGGTCGTTGCGCGCCGTGACGATCAGCAGCATGGGCGCCGCCTCGCGCACCACCAGGGCGCGGGCGAGGTACAGCACCAGTTCGGCCAGCGGCGCCGGCGCGTGGTGCATGTCGTCGATGGCGAGCACCAGGGGCCCGTTCTCGGTGAGCCGGGCCAGCGCCTCCCGCACGCCGTCGTACAGGGCGTAGCGCAGGTCCCCGGCGATGCGCCCCTGCCCGCGCACGAAGGCGGCGAGGCCCTCGGCCAGCTCGCGGGGCGCGCGGGGGCCCAGCTCGCGGCCGATCGCCTCGGACAGCGACACCAGGGCCGAAAACGCGCCGCTGCCCGAGGTCATGCGGGCGTCGTGGACGGGAATGCCGATGAGGCGCGCGAAATCGAGGGCGTGGCGCAACAGCCGGCTGCGGCCGCTGCCCTCGGGGCCCTCGAGCAGCACCACCCCGCCCTCGCCGCGGGTCAGCGCGCTCACCGCGTCGCGCAGGCGGTCCTGCTCGGCGTCGCGGCCGACGAGCGGCGGCTCCCAGCGCACCTCCTCGCTGGTCTCGGGGGCCTCCGGCTCGCCGCCGCGCAGCTCGTCGAGGATCTCCCGCGCCGACTGGTAGCGGTCGCGCGGGGCCTTTTCGAGCATGCGGAGGCAAATCGCCTCGAGGTGGGCGGGGATGGCCGGGTTGAGCTGCCGGGGCGGTCGCGGCGCGCGCTCGCGGTGGGCCTCGAGGTAGCCGGCCATGTCCCGCGCCACGAAGGGCCGCCGCCCGGTGAGCATCGCGTAGAGGATGACGCCGAGGCTGTAGATGTCCGAGCGGTGGTCGATGGCGGCGCCGCTGATCTGCTCGGGCGAGGCGTAGGCCCAGGTGCCCACCAGGGTGGTGGAGACGAAGGGGTCGGACGAGGAGGGGTCGAGGTCCTTGACGATGCCGAAATCGGTGAGCCGACAGCGGCCGTCGCCGTCGATCAGCACGTTGGACGGCTTGAGATCGCGGTGGACCAGCCCCTTCTTGTGGATGTGGGCGAGCGCCTGGGCGAGGTCGGCGAGGATCGACTCGCAGCGCCGCCACCGCTCCTCGTCGGGGAGGTAGCGGAAGTTGCGGATCGCCTGGTGGAGGTCCTCGCCCTCGACGTACTCCATCGCGATGTAGGGGTGCCCGTGCACGTCGCCGAGGGCCTCCACCCGGATCACGTTGGGGTGCTTGAGCCTGGACAGGGCCCGGAACTCGCGCCGGAAGCGGCCGAGGCCGCTCGCCATGCGGCTGGCCTTGAGCACCTTGAGGGCGACGGGCCGGTCGGAGGGGTCGCGCGCCAGCAGCACGTGGGCCATGCCGCCGGTGGCGATGGGGCGCTCGTAGATGTAGGAGCCGATGCGGTCGCCCGGGCGCAGCACCAGCCCGCCCATCTCGATGACGGCGTCCTGTCCGTTCCTCGGCCGGTCCGTGCTGCCCATGCGATCCGCCTAACCCCGGGAGCCTTCCTCGACGCCGCCGCTTCGCCCGCCGTTTCGGCGTCGTCACCGACCGTTCAGGCGCGGGGCGGGTTCTCGACCCGGGCCACCAGGTTCGCCCAGCCCTCGTCCACCGCGGCCTGGAGGCGCGCGAGGGCTTCCTCGTCGTCGAGGAGGTGCCGGTAGCGGGCCTGGAGCTCGAGGTAGTCGCGCACGCCGAGCTTCTTGCGGACCTTCTTCGTGATTCGCCAGGCGCCGTCCTCCACCTCGAACAGGACCACCGCGCCGCACTGCACCGCCCGGCGGGCCGTCTCGACCACCTGTCCCGTCTCGATGCCCCAGCCCGTCGGGCAGGGGCTGTGGACGTGGATGTAGCTCGGGCCGCGCACCTGGGCGGCCTTCCTGACCTTGGCGACGAGGTCGAGGGGGTAGGCCACCGAGGCGCTGGCGACGTAGCGCACGCCGTGGGCGGCGATGATGTCGACCATGTTCTTCCGCAGCGCCGGCAGGCGGGGCTCGCCGCGCTCGGCGCGGCCCACCGGGGTGGTGGTGGTGCGGGCGCCCCAGGGCGTCGTGCCGCTGCGCTGCCCGCCGGTGTTCATGTAGCTCTCGTTGTCGAAGCAGACGTAGATGAAGTCCTGGCCGCGCTCGATGGCCCCGGACAGGCTGGACAGGCCGATGTCGGCGGTGCCGCCGTCGCCGGCCACGACGAGGAGGTTCACCCCCTCGCGCCGGCCCATCGCCGCGAGGGCCGCGTCCACGCCGCTGGCCACCGCCGCCGCGTTCTCGAACAGGACGTGGAAGTGGGCGACCCGCGGCACCGCCATCTGCATCACCACCGCCAGGCAGCCGGTCTGGTTGATCACGATGGTGTCGGGGCCGAGGGCCCGCAGGACGTGGCGGAAGCCGAGGGTCTCGGGGCAGCCCGCGCAGGCGAGGTTGCCCGGGGAGATCAGCTCGTCGGTGGGCAGGTCGCGCAGGCGGACGCGCACGGGTTCCAGCACGGCGGCCTCCGGTCAGGGGGTGGGGGTGAAGGGGATGCCCTCGGCCGGGCCGCGGGCGTCGGGCCAGAAGACGCGCTTGTCGCCGGGGTCTCGGACGAGTTCCAGCACGCGCTCGAAGGTGGCGGGCGTGATGTCCTTGCCCCCCAGCCCCACGATGAAGTCGAGGACGCGCGGGCGGTCGGGGGCGTCGTAGAGGGCGCGGGTGACGTCGGGCATCACCATGCCGGCGGTGCCGTAGCCGATGTCGCGGTCGAGGACGGCCACCGTGCGCGCCCCGGCCACCGCCCGCCGCAGCTCGGCGTCGGGGAAGGGGCGGAACACGCGCAGGGTGGCGACGCCGACGCGCTCGCCGCGGGCGCGCATCGCCCGGGCGGCGTGAATCGCCGTCTTCATCATCGAGCCCAGGCCGAGGAGGACCACCTCGGCGTCGTCGCAGCGCCAGGTCTCCACCGGCGCGTAGGCCCGGCCGGACACCTCGGCGAAGGCGGCGAAGTCGCGGCGCAGCCAGTCAAGGGCCCCGAGCAGCGCCTCGTGCTTCTTGAACTCGAAGTCCGGGTACCACTCGGGGAACAGCACCTCGCCGAACTGGAGGGGCCGGGCCGGGTCGAGCACCGGGCGCTCGGGCCGTCCCGGCGGCGGCAGGAAGCCGTCCACCGCCGCCTGGTCGAGCGGCGTCATCGGCTCGCTGGCGTGGCTGAGGATGAAGCCGTCGTAGCTGACCATCGCCGGCAGGCTCACCTCGCCGCGCTCGGCGGTGCGGAAGGCGCACAGCACCAGGTCGTAGACCTCCTGCACCGTGGTCGCGTAGAGCTGGATCCAGCCGGTGTCGCGGTGGACGAGGGTGTCCTGGTGGTCGGACCAGATGTTGACCGGGACGCTCAGCGTGCGGTTGGCCACCGCCATCACCACGGGAAAGCGCATCCCGCTGGTGAAGTAGAGGACCTCGGCCATGAGGGCCAGCCCCTGCGAGCAGCTCGCGGTGAAGGCCCGGGCCCCCACCGCCGAGGCTCCGGCGCAGGCGCTCAGCGCGCTGTGCTCGCTCTCGACCCGCACCATGCGCGCGTCGAGCTCGCCATCGGCGACGAACTGGCTGAGGTACTCCACCGTGTGGGTCTGGGGCGTGATCGGGTAGGCGGCGACCACCTGCACCCGGGCCTGCCGGGCGGCCTGGGCGGCGGCCATGTTGCCGTTCCAG
The DNA here is from genome assembly GCA_015489145.1 of Deltaproteobacteria bacterium. Taxonomy (GTDB): domain Bacteria; phylum Myxococcota_A; class UBA796; order UBA796; family UBA2385; genus S143-5. The sequence goes on along the minus strand of WGAH01000739.1, from coordinate 5,723 downwards.
AAGACGCGGCCCTCGGGGCGGGACGCGGCAGCCATTCAGGCCTCCTCGGTCTCGGGGACCATGCGGATCGCGCCGGTGGGGCACTCGGTGGCGCAGATGCCGCAGCCCTTGCAGTAGGCGTAGTCGATGACGATGCCCTCGCGGGCGATGATGCCGTCGGGGCAGAACAGCCAGCAGAGCGCGCAATCCGTGCACTTGTCGGGGTCCTTGACCGGGCGCATCGCCCGCCAGGCCCCGGTGCGGTTGTCGGCCGACCAGCCGGGGTCGTAGGTGAGCACGTTGCGGGCGCGCCGCACGAAGAACTCGTACTTCTCCATGCCCATGGTCAGGCCTCCGCCGTGAGGGGGGCGCGGCGCAGGGCCGCGTGGGCCGCGCGGGCGACGGCCTTGTTGCGGTCGGCCCGCGCCCCGAAGCGCCCGTCGAGGGCCTCTCCGAGGGCTTCCATGTCCAGGATGCCGGTGGCGCCGATGAAGGCGCCGAGCATCGCCGTGTTCGTGATCGGCCGGCCGAGGTGCTCGAGGGCCAGGGCCGTCGCGTCCACCGTGAACAGCTCGTAGCGCCCGGGCGGGGGTGGGGCCGGGCTGCCGGCGAGGAGGCGCGCGCCGAATTCCTCGGGGTCGAGCGGGCTGTTGAACACGAGCCGCGCCCCGTCGCGCAGGCCGAGGAGGACCGGGGCCACCTTCCAGATCGTCGGGTCGAGGACGACGAGCACGTCTGGACGCGCCGTCGTGCACTTCAGCAGGATCTCCTCGTCGCCGATGCGGAGGGTGGCCTGGGACAGCGCCCCGCGGCGCTCCGGGCCGAAGGTGGGGATCGACTGGGCCTGCTTGCCCTCGCGAACCGCCGCCTGCCCGAGCAGGTCGCCGGCCGTGACCACGCCCTGCCCGCCGCGCCCCGCCAGGCGGATCTCGTGCATTCCGTCGCTCATGCGCCTGTCCTCGTCGCTCCCCGGAAGGGGAGCCCGCCAGCTTGCCACGGGCCGCGACCCCCGGAACCTGCGCCGGGTCATGCTCCGGCGGGTTCGCCCGGCGGGAAACGCGCGGCGGGCGCGCCGGGGTAGGAGGCCCCGAGGAGTGGAACCGATGACCGACGAATCCCTGCCCCTCGAAGGGGTGCGCGTCCTCGACCTCAGCCGGGTCCTGTCGGGCCCCTACGCCACCATGACCCTCGCCGATCTCGGCGCCGACGTGGTGAAGGTGGAGCGCCCGGGCCTCGGCGACGACACCCGCCGCTTCGGCCCGCCCTTCGTCGAGGGGGTGAGCACCTACTTCCTCAGCATCAACCGGGGCAAGCGCTCGGTCGCCCTCGACCTCAAGGACCCGGCCGACCGCGACCGGGCCCGCCGCCTGGCCCTGGCCGCCGACGTGGTGGTCGAGAACTTCCGCCCCGGCGTGGCCGACCGCCTCGGCCTCGGCGCCGAGGCCCTCCTCGCGGAGCGCCCCGCGCTGGTCTACTGCTCGATCACCGGCTTCGGTCGCCGCGACCCGCGCCCGGGCTACGACCTCATGGTGCAGGGCATGGGCGGCATCCCCTCGATCACCGGCGAGGCCGGCGGGCCCCCGTGGAAGTGCGGGGCCAGCGTCGCCGACCTCGTGGCCGGCCTCCACGCGGTGCAGGGCATCCTCGCCGCCCTGTTCCGCCGGTCGCGCACCGGCCGCGGCGGGGTCGTCGACGTGCCGATGCTCGACGGGCAGCAGAGCCTGTTGACCTACCACGCCAGCGCCTGGCTCAACGCCGGGCGGGCCCCCGGACGCATCGGCAACCGCCACCCTTCCATCCACCCCTTCTGCACCTACCGGGCGTCCGACGGCTTTCTCAACGTGTGCGTTGGCAACGACGCGCTGTTCACCGCCTTCTCGGAGGCGCTCGGTCACCCGGAGTGGGCCGCCGACCCGCGCTTCGCCCGCAACCCCGACCGGGTCGCCCACCGCGAGGCCCTCGACGCCCTCGTCGAGCCGGTCCTCGCCGCCGAGCCCGTCGCCGCCTGGCGCGCCCGCCTCGACGCCGCCGGCGTGCCCTGCGGACCCATGGCGACGGTGCCCGAGTCGCTGGAATCCGCGCCGGTGGTCACCCACCCGCACCCGGAGGGCGGCCCGCCGGTGCGGACGGTGGCGCTTCCCTGGCAGCTCGACGACCTGCCCCGGGCGGCGCCGCGCCGGGCGCCGCGGGTCGGCGAGCACACCGCCGAGGTGCTGGCCGAGTGGCTGGGGGAGGGCGGCTGATTCTCCGGCGCCGCCGGGCGCCCGTCGGGTGGAGCGGATAGCGGATCGGCGGGCGGGTCGGGAGGCGGATCATGGACGGCGGGAGCGACAGGCCGGGCACCGGCGAGTGGCCCGAGGACGTCGCCCGGACCTGGGCCGCCGGCATGGAGCGCAGCGTCCGCTACGACCACCGGCGCTGGGCCCGGCGCATCGCCGCCACCCTGGGCAGCGCCCGCGGAAAGGTGCTCGTGGACCTGGGCAGCGGGCCGGGCTTCCTGCCGGCCGAGCTCGCGCCGCTGCTCCCGGGTTGCCGCATCATCGCCACCGACGCCTCGCCGGTGATGCTGCGGCTGGCCGAGGAGCGGTTTCGCGACCGGGGCCTCGACATCGGCCTGCGCCGCTGCTCCGCCGACGCCGTGCCGCTCCCCGCCGCCACCGCCGACGTGGTGACGGCCAAGCACCTCCTGCGCCTCCTCCCCGATCCCGACGCGATGCTGGCCGAGGTGCTGCGCCTGCTGGTGCCGGGGGGCTGGTTCTTCCTCGTCGACTTCGACGCCGAGGCGCCGCCCTGGAAGGCCCGGGCGATGGAGGCCTGGCTGCGGCTCACCGGCGGACGGGCGTTCGCCCGCATCTTTCGCGAGAGCTACCGCGACACCGCGCTCGTCGCCCGGGAGCTGCCCGAGAGGCTGCGCCGCGCCGGCTTCGCGGAGGCGCGCCTCGCCGAGGAGGGGCTCAGCTTCCTGCTCGTCGCCCGGGCCCCGGGCCGGGAGTAGCGCGGGACGGGCCTTGTGAACCGCGAGGCCGGTGGTTCGGCTGGCGCTCCTCGACCGCCCCGCGCGGGGGATGCCGGCCGAAGGCCGGCCAGGGGCCGGCGCTCCGGGACCGGGGAACCGAGGCCGGCTCTCCTGCCGCCCTACGGCTCGCGGCGGCGGGTCGCCAGGGCGAGGCCCAGCGCCGCGAGCGCCAGGAACCCGCCGCCCACCGGGCTCGTCGCGCACAGCCGCCCCCCGGCGTAGTAGCCGGTGGGCGCCTCCTCGACCGGCGGCGCCGTGTCCTGCGGCTCGGCCGTGTCCTGCGGCTCGCCGGTGTCCACCGGCCCGCCCGTGTCGGGCTGCCAGCAGTCGTCGGTGTCCGGGTCGATCACCGTGACGGTCACCGCGCCGCTGGCGGTCTCCTGCAGGTAGGTGAAGGTGTCGAGCAGGGCGAGGTTGCCCTTGCCGCCCTCGGAAAAGTCGCCCCAGGCCCGGGCGTTGTCGTTCGCCACCGTCGCGTCGGCGTAGTCCCCCGAGTCCAGCCCGTCGGCCCCCGAGGTCTCCAGCGAGGTCTGCCCGTCGGGCATGGTGACGGCGTTGGCCTGCACCGCCGCGTCGTTCCAGAACATCGGCAGGCCCGTGCGCTGCCCCGCCGCGTCCACCGCGAACATCCGGATTCCCGGCCAGGCCGTCTCGATGTCCTCGGCGACGTAGTGGACCTCGCCCACCGTCGTGCTCACCCGGCAGGCGTAGGAGCCCGGTCCCACCGCCAGGCCGGCGTTGTTGCGGCCGTCCCAGGGCACCGTGTTGACCCCCTCCACCGCCTCGCCCGAGAGCGCGAGGTCGCCGTCGCTGGTCATGTCGAAGACGCCGTCGCCGTCGAGGTCGCAGACGAGGTGGTACGCCCCGGCCCCGCTCGCCTCGAAGCGGAACTCGCCCTCGACCACCCCGGGCACCACCCCGTCGCAGTCGCTGCCCGGGAAGGTGATCGTCAGCTCGCCCGTCAGGGGCGCCGCGACGGTGTAGTTCGCCCGCGCCGGCGGGTTCAGGTAGACCGGGTAGGCCGGCACGAAGTCGTAGAGGTACGAGACCTGGCTGCGCCCGTCGCCGTCCTCGATGCCGTAGCCGTTGACACCGAGCGTCCACTGCCAGCCGGTCACGCCGTCCAGCGTCATCTCGATCACCGAGGTGTCGCCGGCGTCGTCCGTGGGGACGAGGATGTAGACGCTGCCCGTCAGCGCGTTCTCCTCGCCGTAGGTCTCCGAGTTGAAGGCCCACTCGTAGCTGTAGACCCGCCCCTCCTGCGGGCCGGCGCTCGACGAGAGCACCGTGAGATCCCACGTCCCGGACTGCTCGGCGGCGAAGGTGACGGCGTAGGCGCCGTCGAGGCCCGCGGTCGGCGTGATCAGCTCGCCCGACTCGAAGCTCCCGAGGGTGCTGCCGTCCGGGTCCGTCACGGTGATCCGACCCTCGCCGACGTAGCGGATCACCTCGTCGGCGGCGTCGAGGATGTCGACGTAGACCGTCGTGTCGGTGGCGAGGGAGGGGCCGGGAAGCTCGGCGGAGCCCTCGGCCCGGGCCTGCCTCGCGCCCAGGGCGCCGAGGCCGATGAGCAGGATCGCGCGCATCATTCCTCCACCTCGCTCGTCTCGAGGATGTTGAACTCCACCCGGCGGTTCCGCGCCCGCCCCGAGGCGGTGCGGTTGCTGGCGATGGGCCGCGTCTCGCCGTAGCCCCGCGCCACCAGCCGATCGGGCTCCACGCCGGCCCGGACGAGGTAGTCGCGCACCGCGTGCGCCCGGGCGTCGGAGAGCTGCATGTTGTACTCGTCGCTGCCCCGGCTGTCGGTGTGGCCGGCGATCTCGACCTTGGCGATCTGCGGGTTGGCGAGCAGCACGTTGGCCACCTCGTCGAGCAGCGCGTAGGACTCCGGCTTGATCACCGCCTTGGCCGTCTCGAAGTAGACCTTGTCGAGGATGACGATCTGCTTCTTCTCGACGCGGGTGCGGGCCTTCTTCAGCGTGACGTCCACGTCGACGAGCTTGTCGGGAGGCACGTCGAGCTTGCCGCGCCAGATGCCGTAGCCCGGCGCGGCGACCAGCACGGTGAACTCGCCGGCGCCGACGGCGTGGCTGCCGGTGCCGTCCTCGCCGAGGGCGAAGGGCTCGGCCGGGAAGCAGTCCGGGTCGCGCCCCATGTAGGTGACGGTGGCGCCGGGCAGCGGCCGCCCCTTCGCGTCGTGCACCGCGTAGCGCACGGTGCCCTCGCGCTCGCGGGTGAGCGGGATCTCGAGCGTGCTGTCGCCCTCGGGAGCCGACTCGAGCACCGCCGAGCCGCCCATGCAGGAACCGTAGGTCGCCACGCCCGAGACGGGCGAGCCCGGCATCAGCGTGATCGGCTCGGGGTCGGGGACGCTCATGATCGCCTTCTCGCCGTCGGGGAGCATGAGGTCCACGTCGGCGCCGGAGACGTAGTCGCCGCCCTTGCTCACCACGACCTTGACGTGGGCCAGGTCGTCGGGGCAGCCGTCGTCGTCCTTCCAGCCGTTGGCGGTCTCGGGATCGTCGGGGCAGGCGTCCTCCTTGTCGAGGATGCCGTCGAGATCCCGGTCGCGCACCGGCTCCTCGACGCGGCCCCAGCCGCCGCCGAGGAAGACCCGCCATCCCGGCACCCCCGCCCCGCGGCTGATGCCGAGGGCGGCCTGTTCCTGGTGGGCGGCGGCGCCCTCGGTGCGGGTGCGGGCCGACAGCACCCCCTCCCAGCGCGTGGC
>WGAH01000738.1 GCA_015489145.1 Deltaproteobacteria bacterium | reverse complement strand
CTCCCAGGAAGGCGACTGGGAGCGCATCCAGGACGCCATCGACGCCTGCCCGGCCACCTGCATCCACTGGACCGACCAGCCCGAGAAGTTCAAGCGCCTGATGGACCCGGAGGGCAACCCGCTGGCCTAGGCCGGCTCCGCCCGCCTGGGACGGATTGGGACAAACAAGGAAGCAGGCCGCGATTGCCGGAACGGCAGCCCCGTGCCAAGGTGGGGCCATGCCCCCCGCCGACCTCCGCACGCCCTGGCTGCCGACCCTGCTCGCGCTGGCCTGCAGCGACTACAACCTCCAGCCCCTCCCTGACAAGGGCGGCGCCAACGACACGGCCTCCGCCGCCGCGGTCGGCGAACTCGACGGAACGAGCCTGCCGGACGAGGATTGCTTCGGCGATGAATACGCTCCCATCGAGGTCGCCACCGACGAGAGCTGCGTCGGGACGGGCGGGGGCTGGGACTGGACCGTGGAGTGGGAGCTGTCCGACTTCGCCACCCTGCCGGACGCGAACGTCCTCGCCTACCCGCCGCTGGTCGGGCAGCTCACCGACGACGACGGCGACGGCGACATCGACGCCGACGACCGGCCCGACATCGTGTTCACCACCTACGACGCCAACGACCTCGGCGGCGACAGGGCCCTGCGCGTGGTCTCCGGCGACGGCGGCGTCCACGCGGTGTTCGCGGGGACGGAGGCGGCCGACGGGCGCTGGCTCCGTCCCACGGGAGGCTCGGCGCTGGCTGATGTCGATCTCGACGGCCACCCCGAAATCCTGACCCACTTCTACGACGGCGAGAACTGCTTCGCCGGCGCCATCACCCCCGAGGGCGCGGTCGAATGGATCGACGAGGACGCGCCCCTGCCGAGCTGCGGCGACGAGCCGGTCGTGGCCGACCTCGACGGCGACGGGTCGATCGAGGTCGTCTACGGCGCGACCATCCTGTCGGCGGCCGACGGCGGGCTGATCGGCCAGGGAAGCGAGGGGGCGGGCGTGTCCCCGAGCTACGGCTTCCCCGCCCCGGCGGTCGCCGACCTCGACGGCGACGGGGTGCAGGAGATCGTGGCGGGCAACGCGATCTACGGGCCGACCGGCGAAACCCTCTGCACCACCGGCTACCCCGACGGCTACACCGCTGTGGCCGACCTCGACGGCAACGGCTTCGGGGACGTCGTCGTCACCGGCGACGGCGGGCTCCGCGTCTTCGACCACGAGTGCCGCCTGCTCAGCGCGTGGGAGCTGTACTGGAAAGGCCAGGGCGGACCGGCCACCATCGCCGACTTCGACGGGGACGGCGAGCCCGAGATCGCGGTCGCGGCCGTGGACAAGGTGTCGGTCTACGAGGCCGGCGGCACCCTGCTGTGGTCCCACGGGACGGTCGACCACTCCGGCGCGACGGGCGGCGCGGCCTTCGACTTCGACGGAAACGGACGGAGCGAGCTTGTTGTCGCCGACGAACAGGCGCTCTGGGTGTTTTCCGGCCCGGACGGCGAGGTCCTCCTCCAGGACCCGAAGCACGACTCGGGCACCTGCACGGAATACCCGGTGGTCGCCGACATCGACGGGGACGGCTCCGCCGAGATCGTCGTCCCCAACGCCGGCTACGGCGACTACGGCTCCCAGAAGGGCATCTACGTGATCGGTGAGGTGAACGGGAAGTGGATGGGGGCGCGCCCCACCTGGAGCCAGTACGCCTGGTCCGACCCCGTCGTCGACGACGCGCTGGCGCCGTCCTCCTCGCCCGTGCCGATGTGGCCGACGCCCAACGCCTTCCGCGCCGCCACGGCCCTGGGCGTTCCGGGCCTGGACGCCACCGTGCTGCTGGCCGGGGTGTGCACCTCGCGCTGCGACGAAGGCGTGGAGCGCGTGGTGGTGCGCGTCGCCAACACCGGCAGCCAGGCCCTGCCGGCGGGACTTCGCGTCGACCTCTACTCGCGGGTGGCGGGCGCCTCGGTCTGGCTGGCGAGCGCGACGGTGCCCGAGGCCATCCCCCCCGGCCAGAGCAGCGCCGGCATCCCCTTCGAGGTCGAGACGCGCTACGTGCCCGACGGCGAGCTCACCGTCGGGGTCGACGCGGCGAACACCCTCGCCGAGTGCAACGAAGACGACAACACCCTGTCGATCGCCGAGGGCCTCTGCCCCTGAGCCGCCGCCGCGCGCGAGCCGTCCGCGCAGCCTCGCCGGTTCAATCCCGCGCCGCCCGGTGCACGGCCGCCACCCGGGCGAGCAGCCCCGGAAGCCAGTCGAGGGGCACCATGTTCGGGCCGTCCGAGGGGGCGCGATCCGGGTCGTCGTGGACCTCGAGGAACAGGGCGTCCACCCCCGCCGCCGCCGCCGCCCGGGCCAGCGGCGGCGGCGGGGGTGGACGCC
>WGAH01000737.1 GCA_015489145.1 Deltaproteobacteria bacterium | reverse complement strand
TCCGAGTTCGGCCGCCCGGCCCACGCCCCCCGGCCGCCGCGCGCCCGGCGCGAGCTTCCCCTCGGCGCGGTGATCGCCATCGACGAGGAGTCCTGGCAGTTCGAGCTCACGCGCCCCGCCCGCCTCGTCGTGATGGGCTGGATGGTCTCCGGCGACCGCGTGGTGGGCAACCACGACGAGGCCGCCATCGTCGTCCCCGAGAACCGCTCGGTGGCGGGCCAGTTCTTCGCGCCGGCGAACTACGTGCGCCTCAAGGTGCGGGGCCGCCGCGTGCAGGCCGAGCTCCTCGAGCCCTCCGAGTGCCGCCTGGTGGTGGACGGGCGCAACGTCGCGGTGGCCGCCGACCCCGAGAGCCTCATGATCGAGGTGATCCGCCGCGACCCCGACGGCGAGGAGGACTTCGTCGTCCCCCTGGTGCTCCTGCGGGACCCGACCCTGCCCGACCCGCGCGCCCGGCTGCTCGCCACCGACGTGGCCGACCCGATGGTGGGCGGCCTGTTCACCCAGGGCCTGCCGCTGGGCACGCCGCGCCCCGTGCGCCTCGGGCGCATCCGGGCCACCGCCCTCTACGACGGCGAGACGCTCCTCCTCAGCGACTACCTCGACAGCTACCGGCGTCCCGACGGCCGCTTCGAGCCCTTCTTCGTCCGCGAGACCGGCGGCGCCTACCAGACCATGCCCGAGGACGGCCGTCCCGTCCGCCTGCGCCCGGGCGACAACCTGATCAGCGGCCTCGCCGTCATCGCCTTCCGGCGGGCCGGGGCCTGACCTTGGCGCTGCGCTTCGCCATCGGGGTCCGGTCGACCCGGGGCGTCGGGCCCGAGCGCGGCGGCCGGCGGGCCAACGAGGACAACTTCCTCGTCGCGGCGCGGGTCTCGGCCCGGTTCCTCCGGCGCGGACGCGAGGTGCGGCTCCCCGCCGAGGGGTCGGGCATCCTCGTGGCGGTGGCCGACGGCATGGGCGGGCACGAGCACGGGGCGCTCGCCAGCGAGGCGGCGGTGCGGGCCCTCGTCGACCTCTACCGCGAGCCGCCCCCCGCCTACCCCGAGGTGGCGCTGCTCAACCACGTCCTGCGGGAGCACCGCCGGCTCCGCGCCGAGTTCCACGCCGCCGGCCACGCCAATTCCGGCACCACGCTGACCGCCGGCTGGCTCCTCGACGACCGGATCGCCTGGGTCCACGTCGGCGACAGCCGCCTGTACCTGCTGCGGGCCGGCGAGCTGCACCGCCTGAGCCGGGACCACACCCGGGCCGAGTTCGCCCGCCGCCTCGGCCGCCCGCCGCCGCGGGAGGCCTGGCAGCTCGTCCAGAGCTTCATCTTCGGCTCCCGGGGCATCGGCGACGACGCCGGCATCCGCATCGATCCCGGCACCGACACGGGCACCGTCCCCCTCGAGGAGGGCGATCGCCTGCTGCTGTGCAGCGACGGCCTCAGCAATTTCGTCGACGACGCGCGCATTCGCGAGGTCCTGGCCGGCCGCGGCGGCCCCGAGGCCCGGGCCCGCGAACTCGCCGACCTCGCGCTCGCCTCGGGCAGCGACGACAACGTCACCGCCCTCGTCGTCCAGGTCGGCCCCGGAGACGCCTGATGGAACCCCTCGCCGCCCGCTTTCGCGCCGTCGCCGCCCGGGGCGACATGGCCGTCGACCGCGCCGTCTACCTCGCCGCCGGGCGCGACCCCCTCGACCCGGTGCTCCTCGGCTCCGGCACCCTCGACGCGCCGCTGGGCATCTTCGGCCGCGACCCGGGGCGGCTCGAAGCCGAGATCGGCGAGCCCTTCGTCGGCAAGGGCGGGCAGCTCATCCGCGCCGAGCTCCACCGGGCGCTGGGCCGACCGGGCGTCCCCGACCTCGCCGCCAGCATCGACGCCGGGCGCGGCGTGTTCTGGTGCAACACCGTCCCCTACAAGCCCGTCGGCAACAAGGCGTGGTCGGCGGCGGTGAAGCGGCGCTTCCTCCCGATCGTCGCCGAGATCATCGCCGAGCTCTGGACCGGCTCCGACCTGATCACCTGCGGCAACGAGGCCTTCTTCTGGTTCGGCATGGCCGACCGGACCCTGCGCCCGGCCCTCCAGGCCCACTGGGCGCGTCCCGACCGCTACGAGGCCAGCCTGGAGGTGCGCCTGCGCGGCCGGCCGATCCGCCTGCACCCGCTGCCGCACCCCTCCCCC
>WGAH01000736.1 GCA_015489145.1 Deltaproteobacteria bacterium | reverse complement strand
CACCCGCCCCGGGGGCGGCGCAAGCCCTGCGAGAAGCTCGAGGAGGTCCGCAAGGTCGGCGAGCGCAAGTGGGTGGTCGAGCGCGCGATCCTCGACTGGTACGCCACGCACCTGCGCGAGCTGGACAAGCAGGCCGGCGTCGCCGTCTACCGCGACGAGAACGGCAAGAAGGTCGGGGCCCGCCTCTACCTGCCGCGGTGCAGCGTGCTCCGGCAGGGCGGGCTCCGCAACGGCGACGTGATCACCAGCGTCAACGGCCGCCGCGTCACCAGCATCCCCGCCGCCGTCGCCACCTACCTCGCGCTGCGGAACGACCGCGTGATCAAGGTCGAGATCACCGGCAAGAACGGAAAGAAGCGCGTCCACACCTACAAGCTGAAGTGAGCCGATGACCAACCCCCTGCCCGCAGACTTCTCCGACCTCGGCCTGGAAGGGCTGCTGGTCCTGTTCATGATCGCCTGCTCGGTGCTCGTGGTCGCCGTCGCCATCGAGCGCCTGTGGCTGCTGTGGCGCGTGCGGGGCTCGGTGGCCGCCGGCGCCCGGGTGGTGGCCCTGGCCCGCGCCGAGTCCCTGGAGGAGGCCCGCAAGCTCCTCGGCGCCACCCGCGGACCCGCCCGGGACGTGTTCCTCGCCGGCCTCGACCGGGCCCTCGGCACCGTCCCCGGCGACCCGGTGCGGGCGATGGCCCGGGAGCAGCGCCGCCTCGCCGGCGCGATGAAGGCCCGCACCTGGCTGCTCGCCACCGCCGGGGCGCTGATGCCCTTCGTCGGCCTGTTCGGCACGGTCATCGGCGTGATGAGCGCCTTCCGCTCCATCGGCGAGTCGGGGCAGGGCGGCTTCGCCATCGTCAGCGTGGGCATCTCCCAGGCCCTCGTCGCCACCGCCGTCGGCATCGCCGTCGCCCTGGAGGCCGTCGTCCTCTACAACTTCCTCCAGAACCTCTCCCAGGGGATCGGCCGCCGCCTGTCCCTGCTCGTCGACGAGCTGGTCGAGGTCATCGACTTCGCCGACCGGGCCTGAGGAGGTTCCCGTGCAGCTCGGACCCCACGCCGCCGACCGCTCCCCGGCCGCCGACCCCTTCGAGGAGGAGGAGGGCTTCTTCGCCGAGATCAACATCACCCCGCTCACCGACGTGTTCCTGGTGCTGCTGATCATCCTGATGGTGGTGAGCTCGGCGGTGGTCGAGGACGAGAAGGAGGCCGCCTACCAGAAGGGCCTCCTCGCCGAGCGCGCCCTGCAGGTGATGACCCCGGAGGGCGCCGGCCGCGAGGACCTCGAGATCACCGACGTGGTGGTGAGCGTCCTGCCCGATCGCACCGTGTTCGTCGAGAACGACGAGGTGCCGCTCTCCCGTCTCGACGCCCGCCTCGCCGAGCTGCGCGAGGAGGACCCCTCGGTGCGGGTGGTGCTGCGCGGCGACGAGAAGGTCAGCTACGACGTGATCATGGACCTCCTCGCCCGCTGCACCCGCGCCGGCCTCACCAACATCGCCCTGGCGAGCCGGGACGAGGGGTGAGGCGGCGAGACGCGACGCCCCCGGCCGGAGGGCCGGGGGACGGGGCGCGCGTCCGGGAAGTCAGTCGCGGATCGCCACGCCGGCCACCGCGCCGGCGCCGAGGGCGCGGGCCTTCTTCATCAGGCCGATCAGCTCGCGGTCCTCGTCGTGGCCCGGGCGGGCGGCGCGCTCGGCGAAGGCGATGAGGCCGTCGAGCGACACCTCGGAGGCGTGGGGCGAGGCGCGGAGGATCTCGGCGAAGGTGCCGGCGCTGTAGGCCATGCGGGTGTCGCGGCCGGCGAGGGCGGGCGTCTCGCGAATCGCGCTCGACGGGAAGCGCCACACCTTCTCGGCGGCGGCCTTGTCGGCGCCGGGGCGCTCGTAGCGCATGCGGACCGTGGCGAGGGTGCCGGTGTAGCCGTCCTTCAGGATCACGTCGTAGAGCGCCGTCACGGAGTGGCCGCTGCCGACCTCGCCGGCGTCCACGCGGTCGTTGCGGAAGTCCCGGTCCGCGATGTCGCGGTTCTCGTAGCCGATGAGGCGGTAGGCCAGCACGCTCGACGGGTCGAACTCCACCTGGATCTTCACGTCCCGGGCGATGGTGACGAGGGTGCCGCCGAGGTTGTCGACGAAGACCCGCCGCACCTCGTCGGGCGAGTCGATGTAGTAGTTCACGCCGTCGCCCTTGTCGGCGAGCTGCTCCATGCGCGTGTCCTTGTAGTTGCCCATGCCGAAGCCCACGGTGGTCAGCGTCACGCCGCGGTCGGCGTAGCCCTTGATGCGGGCGAGCATGTCCTGCCAGCTCGTGCTGCCGACGTTGGCGTCGCCGTCGCTCAGCACGATGACCCGGTTCTCGGCCCCGGGCTCGAAGCTCTCCCAGGCCATCGCGTAGGCGATGTCGAGGCCCGAGGCCATCGCCGTGGAGCCGCCGGCCCGCAGGCCGTCGATGGCGGCGTGGATCGTGCGCGCCTCGGCGGCGGGGGTGGGGCCGAGGATGCGGGCGGTGCGCCCGGCGTAGGTGGCGAGCGCCACCGTGTCGTCCTCGCGCAGCCCGTCGACGAGGGCGTGCAGCGACTGCTGGGCGAGGGGCAGCTTGTCGGGGGAGGACATGCTGCCCGACACGTCGACGAGGAAGGTGAGGTGCAGCGGCGGGCGCTCGGAGCGCGACAGCTCCTTGCCCTGCACGCCGACGCGCAGGATGTGGTGGCCCGAGCGGAAGGGGTCGGGCATCGCCTCCATGCTGACGGCGAAGGGGTCGCGGCTCGGCGCCGGGTAGTCGTAGTGCAGGTAGTTGATGAACTCCTCGGCGCGCACGGCGGCGAAGGAGGGCAGCGCGCCGCCCTCGATCTTGCGGCGGGCGATGGCGTAGCTCGCCGTGTCCACGTCGATGGAGAAGGTCGACAGCGGGTCGCGGGCGACCATGGTGAAGGGGTTGACGCCGTGGTCGGTGTACTGCTCGCCGCTTCCCGCGGGCCGGGGGCCGTAGCCGGGGGGCAGGGACTCGTCGTCGACGAAGTCCGAGAGC
>WGAH01000735.1 GCA_015489145.1 Deltaproteobacteria bacterium | reverse complement strand
GGGCGTCGAAGAAGCCGTGGCTGTCGTCGCGGTTCAGGAAGGCGCGCAGGTCCAGGCGCAGCTCGGCCGCCCGGGCGAGGGTGTCGGGGCGCAGGACCGCGCCGGCGGCGTTGGTGTTCCCGTCGATGCCGTCGCTGTCGGCGGCCAGCGCCCAGGCACCTTCCGGTCCCAGGAAGTGGGCCAGCCAGGCCAGAAAGGCCTGGTTGCGGCCTCCCCGGCCGGTTCCGCGCACGGTCACCGAAGCCTCGCCGCCGCTGACGAGAACGAAGGGGGGGCGGTCGGGAAAGCCGTGCGCCCGGGCCGACCCGACGAGGGCCGCGTGGAAACGCGCCAGCTCGCGCGCCTCCCCTTCGAAGCGGTCGGAGAGGACGTGCACCCGCCAGCCCTCCCCCGTCCAGAAGTCGCAGGCGGCGCGCAGCAGGTCGGCGTTCGCGAGCAGGATGCGGTTGGTCACGCGGGCGAAAAGGGGGTCGCCGGGCTTGGGGGTCTCGAGCAGCTCGCCGGCGACGCCGCGCTCCAGGTGGGCGCGGGCGGCGGGGGCTTCGATGCGGTAGCGCTCGAGCACCGCCAGGGCGTCCGCGAAGGTCGTGGGGTCGGGCGCCGTGGGCCCCGAGGCGATGGTGCTGACGTCGTCGCCGGGCACGTCGGAGACGAGCCAGGCGGTTACCCGGGCGCGGGTGGCCTGGGCCAGCCGTCCGCCCTTGATGCGCGAAAGGTGCTTGCGCACCGCGTTCATCTCGGCGATCTGGGCCCCCGAGGCCAGGAGGGCGCGGTTCAGCCGCTGCAGCTCCTCGAGTTCGAGCCCCCAGGGGGCGCACCACAGCGCGCTGCCCCCTCCGGAGACGAGGACGAGCAGGTGGTCGTCGGGACCCAGCGACCGCGCCAGCTCCAGCGCCCGCTCGGCGGCCCGTACGCTCGCGTCGTCGGGTACGGGATGCCCCGCTTCCAGCAGTTCGTAGTGCTCGAGCGGCACCCCGTGGCCGTAGCGGGTGACGCCGAAGCCGGGCAGGCGCAACCCGGCGCGTTCGAGCCCCGCGAGCATCGGACCGGCCGCCTTGCCCACGGCCAGCACCGCGGTGGGCGGCGGGTCGAGCCGCCCCGCCTCCGTGGTCACCCGGCGCGCCGGATCGGTGGCCTCGAGGGCGGTACGAAACGAGGTTTCCAACAAGTCGCGCATCGATCCTCCGGTATACCCTTGACAAGCCGCATGCAGGGCGACTAGCTTAAGTATAGACGTGTAAACGCTTACATCAACGGCAGCCTTGTTCTTACGCTGTGCTTATGTAACCGCTTACATTACGATAAGGAAGGAGAAAACGCTTTGCGGAGAAGGGTGACGATCTACGAGGTGGCGGACGCGGCCGGGGTCTCCGTGGCCACGGTCTCGCGGGCCCTCAACGGCGGCCGCGTCGCCCCCTCCACCCGCGAGCGGGTGCTGCAGGTCGCGGGCCGCCTGGGCTTCTCCCCCAGCCCCGCGGCGCGGGTGCTGGCGACCGGCAAGAGCCGCGCCATCGGCGTGGTCATTCCCGACGCCACCGGCCCGCTCTACGGCCGCATGCTCCGCGGCATCGGGCTCGAGCTCGCCCAGGCGGGCTACACCTACCTGGTCGAGAGCTCGGAGCGCGACCCCGGCCGCGAAGGGCAGGTGTTGCGCGACCTCTCCGCCCGCGACGTCGAAGCGCTCGTCCTCATCGGCTCGGGCCTGGGGCCCCAGGCGCTGGCGGCGATGCAGGGCGAGCTGCCCGCGCTGGTCCTCGTCGAGCGCGAGGGCGCGGAGCTGGCCGCGCCCATGGTCACGATCGACAACGAGTCGGCCGCCGAGCGGGCGACGCGCTACCTGATCGAGCACGGCCACGAACGCATCGCCCACATCTCCGGCCCCCGCCGCGCCGGCCGCGAACGCCTCGCCGGCTGGCGGCGGGCGCTGGCGGCCCACGGCCTCGCCCCCGGTCCGGTGGAGGACGGCGGCTTCACCGAGGCCGGCGGTTACCGCGCCGCGAAGGCGCTGATCGGGCAGGGCGGCTTCTCGGCCGTCTTCGTCGCCAGCGACCGCATGGCGCTGGGCGCCTACCGCGCCTTCCGCGAAGCGGGGCTGCGGGTGGGCGCCGACGTGAGCGTCGTCGGCTTCGACGGGCTCGAGTTCGGCGCCTACCTGGATCCGCCGCTTTCGACGCTGCGCCAGCCGGCGCAGCAGCTGGGCCAGGCCGCCGCGCGCGCGGCGCTGGCCGTCACCCGGGGCGAGCGCCCCGAAAACGTGGTGCTGTCGTGCGAGCTGGTACCTCGCGCGTCGGTAATGGAATACGGAGGTGGGCTATGAGAAAAGTCTGGATGGTGCTGTTCGCATTGGCGCTAGGAAGCTTTGGCCTCGCGCAGAGCTTGGTCTGGTGGACGACGGAAAACCAGCCCAAGCGCATGGAGGTACAGCGGCAGATCGCCGCCGAATTCACCGCCAAGACCGGGATCAAGGTCGAGGTCGTGCCCGTCGAGGAAAACCAGCTCTCCGAGCGCATTACCGCGGCCTTCGCCGCCGGGCAGCTGCCCGATGTGATCTTCCACCCGCTCGACTACACCGTGGGCTGGGCCGCTCAGGGCATCCTCGACACCGAGGCGGCCACCGAGGTGATCCGCGAGCTCGGTGAGAACACCTTCGCCAAGGGGGCGCTCGAGCTGGCCAGCTACGAGGGCAGCTACACCGCGGTGCCGACCGACGGCTGGACCCAGCTGATCGTCTACCGCAAGGACCTCTTCAAGCAGAAGAGCCTCTACCCGCCCAAGACCTTCGCGTCGGTGCTGGCCGGGATCGAAGCCTTCCACAACCCGCCCGAGATGTACGGCTTCGTGGTCGCCACCGACCCCAGCCAGACCTACTTCCAGCAGGTCTTCGAGCACATCGCCCTGGCC
>WGAH01000734.1 GCA_015489145.1 Deltaproteobacteria bacterium | reverse complement strand
CGGCCGGGCCGCGGGTGGCGGCGGGCGCCGCGCCGCCGCCACCCGCGGCCCGGCCGTGCACGCCGAGGCCCGCCCCGGAGCCGAGGCTGCCGAGGCCGCCGATCCCGTCGGCCGCCGCGCTCCCGGTGCGGGGGGCCGCGAGCGGGGAGGCGGGCGCTTCCGCCTTGCGCTTCGCCGGCGCCTGGGTGGCGAGGACGGGCGCCGGGGCCGCCTCGGCCTCGACCTGCTCCAGCGGGGCGGCGGGCAGCGGCGCGAGGTCGGCGGCGGGCGCGTCGCCCGGCTCGGCGACGGTGAGCCCCTCGCCGCCGGTGGGGACGGCGGGCTCGGCCTGGGCGATGTCCCCGAGGTCGTCGGGCTCCTGCACGAGGTCGCGGCGGGAGCAGGCGGACAGGGCGAGGAGGACGAGGATGGAACGCGAGGGGACCGACATGGCAAGCTCCGTGGGGTGTGGCGTGTCGCCGTGTGCGCCCCCGCAACGAGGGCGCGCCGGCGGCCCTTACACGGGGCCGGAAAAAAAACGCCACCGGGAGCCGGGCCCGCGACGAGTTCAGCGGGCGACCAGCGCGAACAGCGCGGCGAGGACGACGAGGGCCCAGGCGGCGGCCCGGGCGGCCCGGGCGACCGCCGGCGGCCCGGCCCGGACGGCGCGCGCCCAGGCCACCGCGGCGGGCAGGGCCAGGGCCTGCACGTAGCGAAAGTCGGCGCTCGTGCTGTAGGGCAGGCGCAGGCGCAGGGCCGCCACCCCGCCGAGGAGCAGCGCGCCGCCGAGGACGAAGGGCAGGTCGCGCCGGGGGCGCAGGCCGGCGAGGGTCGTCAGCGCCACCGCCGGCAGCAGGGCGGAAAGGCCCAGGGCCAGGAGCCAGGGAAGGAGCCCCGGCCAGGCCCACTCGCCGAACAGCGCCGTCTTGCCCAGCTCGTGCAGGAAGGAGGCGCGCGCCTCGCCGGCGGCGGGGTTGGCGAAGGGCTCGGCGAACCAGGTCGCCAGGTCGAAGCGCAGGAAGGGCCCGAGCCCCGGCGGCACCCGGAGCGCCTCGGGAAGCGCCGCGGCGTTGGCGACGGCGGCCTCGGCCCGCCACGGCGGCGCGAGGACCCCGCCCGCCACGAGCGCGCCCCCGCCGAGGCCGAGGACGAGGCCCGGCCCGAGGATCGCGCCCGGACGCCGGTCCCGGAAGGCCACCGCCGCCGCGGTGCCGAGGATCGCGAGGACGACGAGGAGCCCGCTCGCCTTCGCGAGCAGGGCGAGGAGGCCGAGGAGGGCCGCCGCGAGGAGCCGGCGGTCGGCCCGCTCCGGCCGGCCGCTCCAGGCCGCGCCGAGGCGTTCGAGGGCGGCGGCCGCGAGCAGGGCGAGGAGCGCGTCGTTGCCGATGTTCGGCGCGTGCAGCACGAGGCCCGGCCAGGCGGCGACCAGCGCCAGGGCGGCCAGGCGCGCCGGGCCGGCGGGCAGGTGCCGGCGAAGCGCCGCCGCGACGACGAGGAGCATCCCCGCCGAGGCGAGGGCGGAAATCGCCTGGAGCCCCTTCCAGGCCGCCGCCTCGTCGAGGCCGAGGCGGGCGGCGAGGGCGAGCCAGCCCCCGCCCAGCAGGTAGGCGAGCGGCGGCTGGTGGCACTGCCAGCAGGCCCCCGGCTCCGGCAGCCAGGTCCCGGCGGCGACCAGGCGGGCGTGGTCGAGGTGGCCGCGCACGTCGTGGCCCCGGGCGAAGGGCCCGGTGACGACGAGCCGCCAGCCGCGCAGGGCGAGCCCCCCGAACACCACGGCGCTCTCGGCCCGCCTCACGGGGCCTCCCGCCGGCCGAGGCCCCCGAGGCGTTCAGCCATCCCGGCCCTTTCGGATCAGCGCCCCGGCGTTGCGGGCCACGCGCTGCAGCACGCCCTCCTCGCCGGGCGGACGGGTGGGCTCGATGCGGGCGAATCCGGGATCGCGCCACTCCCACAGCCCCGCCTCCCGCGGCCCGCCGCCCTCCGGCGGGCGAATCCAGGCGAAGCACTTGCGCCCCACCGGCACCGTGCAGGCGACGTCCTCGTAGGCCGGCGACCAGGTGCCGGTGTTGAGCAGCTCGGCGCCGTCGAGCAACCAGTGGTGCTCGTGGTGGGTGTGGCCGATGACGACGCGGCGGGCGCCGGTGACCTCCAGCGCCACGGGGAGGCGTTCGAGGAGGTTGCGCTCGGTCTGGTCGTTGGTCGAGCGCACCGAGCGCGCGTAGAGCAGGAAGGGGGGCAGGAGCACCAGGAAGATCGCGAGCGCCCACCAGGGCGACACGCGGTGGAAGACGTTGAGCACGGTCACCACCTGGAAGCTGCCGTAGACGACCAGGGCCAGGGCCAGCGCCCGGTCGAGCCACAGCTCCCGGGCCACGCGCCAGGGCGAGAAGATCGCCGGGTGGACCTTGAGCGCGTGAAGCGCCCGCACGGTGGCCGGCGTGGCGCGGGCGTCGCGGGCCACCTCGGCGACGCGGTCCTCGATGCGCCGGGGGTCGCGCACGGCGGGCAGGAAGCCCTCCCGCAGCGAGGTGAAGAAGGTGACCACCGCCGTCCACAGCCAGGTCCACCCGAGCAGGGGCTGGATGGGCAGCACCGTCTTGAAGAAGAAGCGCAGGTACTCGAGGGGGGGCTTGATGAAGGAGCTGTCGACGTGGGGGTTGAACAGGCCCATGCCGTTGAGCATGAAGCGCTCGGCGAGGTTGCCGAAGGGCACCCGCACCCGCTCGGTGCCGCGCCAGCGGATCGTCGGGAACAGCGGGTCGTCGCACAGGCAGTAGGAGTCGTACTGGTTGCCGTGCTCGATCAGGGTGTCGCCGCAGGACAGGTAGAAGAAGGCGCAGACCCGCACCGCCCCCCGCCGCTCCGGGGGCAGGTCGAGGGCCTCGTACAGCTCGGTGCGGACGCCGCGCCAGTGCAGCTCGACGTCGTGGTTGCCGATGACGAGGACGAGGCGCCGGCCGGACATCACCCAGTCCCGCAGGGCCCGCACGAACACCGGGTGGTCCGCGAGGATGCGGCGCATCTTGAAGCGCGACTTCGCCTCCTCGGCCCCGAGCCCCCGCCGCCGCTCCAGCCAGCTCACCGGGAAGGGCGGGTCCTCGGGGATCGCCATCACGCTGTCGAAGTCGAAGACGTCGCCGTCGAGCACCAGCTCGGCGTCCTCCGGGAGCTCCTCGCGCAGCGCCGCCAGGAAGCGCTCGAAGCTGTCGTCGATGAACAGGTCGCGCTGCTTGTACCGCTTCCAGAGCGGCTTGTCGGGAAGCACCGGCTGGGCGTCCGTGACGTGCAGGTCGCTCACCACCACCGTGTGGGTGGCGCAGGCCTCGCCGGGCGGCTCATGCGACGGACTCACGGGCCTTCAACCTCGACTCACGCGAACTCACGCCCACCCGCTCACGGGTCGAGCACGAGGTGGGTCTGCACGTCGAGGACCCGCCCGGTTCGCACGGTGACGACGCGGCAGGCGCGGACCGTCGCCTCGATCTCCCGGGCGATCTCGTAGCCTTCGAGGGGCTGCTCCTCCACGGCCTGCGGGCTGTCGGGCGCCGAGCGGCCGCCGTGCCCGAAAGCCCAGTCGGTGTCGTAGACGACGCCGGTGTCGAGGTCGGCGATGCGCGGCTGGTGGGGACGCTCCTCGACCCGGGTCTGGCCGGCGAGCCCCGGCTCGACCCGGCGATACCAGCTCACCCGCACGCGGTGGCCGACGGGGACGGGCGCGACGGCGACGACGACGAGCTTCATGGGGCCTCCACGAGGGGCGCGACGCCGGATCAACCCTCGAGGGGCTCCTCCGGCGGGTCGGGATCGATGGCCTTGTCCTCGCGCTGGAAGAACAGCCAGTCGACGAAGAACAGGCCGATGCCGATCACCAGGCAGGCGTCGGCGATGTTGAAGGCCGGCCAGGCGTAGGTGCCGAAGCGCTCGACCAGCCAGGCCCGCAGGGCCGGCGGACGCCCGCCGGTGACGAGGATGAAGTCGGTGACGGACTGCTTGACCACGCGGTCGATGCCGTTGCCCACCGCCGTCGCCATCAGGATGCCGAGCGCCCAGACCTGCAGCCGGTCCTCGTCGCGGAGCTGCCGGAGCATGTTGATCAGCACGCCGATGATGACGACCGTCGCCACGTAGAACAGGGTCATCGCCCCGTCGTGCTCGGCGAGCAGGGAGAACGCCATGCCGGTGTTCTCCCAGTGCACGATGCTCAGGATGCCGGGGATCACGTCGATGTGGCCCACGTCCCGCTCGACGGCGGCGCGGGCCCAGGCCTTGGTGGCCTGGTCGAGGGCCGTGAAGCCCAGCGCGACGAGGGTGAACAGCCGGTAGCGGCCCATGCGGCGACCTCCTCCGCGGGCCCTTAGCCGATCCGCCTGTCGGGCGGCAGGCGGGCCCGCGCGAAGCCCCGGCGCCTCGCGAGGAGGAACCGGGGCGATGGCGGGCAGAGGCCGGCGCGCCTCCCGCCCATGCCGCCCGGAGGTCGGCGCTGCTGGCCGGCGCCCCGGGGGCCGGGTCGGCACGCTCAGTGGCAGTAGTTCTGGCCGGAGGCGGTGGCGACCGACCACGGGTAGATGCCCACGTCCTCGTAGGTGGCGAGGATCTCGCGGGTCGCCGTGTCGATGACCGCCATGCTGTTGGCGCTGGAGACGGGCACGAGCAGGCGTCCGTCCGGGGTGGTGGTGCCGGTCTCGGTGGTGCCGCCGACGTCGATCGTGTCGATCAGCTCGCCGGTGGCGGCGTCGATCACCGCGACCTGCTCCTTGTTCCGGTTGAGCACGAAGGCCTCGCCCGGGGCGGTGGCGCTGTAGTTGATGCCGTAGACCTCCGAGTCGCCGACGGCGGCGGTCAGCGTCTCGATGGCCGGCGTCACCCGGGTGACGGTCTGCTCTTCCCAGCTCGGCACGAGGGCGGCGTCCTCGCCGGTGACGAAGGGGTTGACGAAGGCCGACCAGGGCCGGCCGCCGACCTCGACCGTGCCGAGGCGCTCGTGGTTCACGGTGTCGTAGACCAGGGTGCGGCCGGTCTCGATGTGCGAGGCGTACAGGATGCCGTCGCTGGAGATCTGGGCGTCGGCGAAGCCGCAGGGGTCGACGGTGCAGGTGCCCATCTCGGTGCCCTCGGCCACGAGGGTGTCGACGACCTGGAAGGTGCCGAGGTCCACCACCGAGACCTGGTTGCCCTGGATGTTGGCGATGTAGGCGTAGTCGCCCGAGAAGCGGGCGAAGTGCGGCACGGCGAAGCTGTCGTCGGAGAGGCGGCGCACCACCTCGTCCGTCTCGGTGTCGACGATGGAGACCGTGTTGTCGTCCTCCTCCATGATCCACAGCTCGGTGGTGCCCGGACGGAAGGAGACGTGGCCGTTGTGCGCGCCCACCGGGATCATGCCGGTGACCTCGAGGGTCGCGGCGTCCACCACGACCATCGTGTTCTCGTGGGAGGCGCTCACGTAGATCTTGGAGGCGTCGGGGGTGACGATGGCCATGTGGTTGGCGTTGACCTCGCCCGGGCGCACCGTGGTGTCGACGGTGCCGATCACCTCGAGGGTGTCGTAGTCGAAGACGAACATCTCGTTGGACTGCTCCGAGACGACGTAGGCGCGGTTGGCGAGGTCGCCCGAGGCGGCGGGGCGAGCCTCGGCGCCGCCGGTGTCGTCGCCCTGGTCGCCGGCGCAGGCGCCGAGGAGGGGGAGGAGGAAGAGGGTGGGGATCGCGTGCTTCATGGCGTGGTTTCTCCTCGCCGGGTCGTCGGGACCCGGCCGGTGGTTGGCAAGGGCTCCGCCCGGAGGCGGAGGAAGGGCGCGGAGCCGAGGGGATCGGCCACGCGGCGAAGGGAGACGCCGAAGACGGCGTCGAGAAGCTCGGGTTGGAGGACCTCCGCCGCCGTGCCGACGGCGGCGACCGCGCCCTCGCGCAGCAACACCACCGCGTCGGCGAGGGCGGCGAGCTCGAGATCGTGGGTCGCCACCACGGCCCCGCGGCCGGCGGCGCGCTGCTCGGCGAGCACCCGGGCGAGGAGCGCCCGGCCGCCGAGGTCGAGGTGGTTGGTCGGCTCGTCGAGGAGGAGCAGTTCCGGCCGCGCCGCGAGGCACCGGGCGAGGTGGACGCGCTGGCGCTGGCCGCCGGACAGGGCGTGAACCCGCGCCTCGGCGGACACGCCGACGCGGGCCAGCGCCTCGGCGTGGTGGGGGCCGCCGAGGGCCGCCACCTCGCCGGCGGTGAGGTCGAAGGGCGCCGGCGCCTCCTGGAACAGGCAGGCCACCCGTGCCGGGTCCGGGCGGCGCAGGGACCGGCCGGCGAGCTCGACCTCCCCCTCCGCCGGGAGCAAGCGGGCGATCGCGAGGAGCGCCGAGGTCTTGCCGCTGCCGTTGGGACCTGTCTCTTATACACATCTGACGCTG
>WGAH01000733.1 GCA_015489145.1 Deltaproteobacteria bacterium | reverse complement strand
CTCCAGGACGTGGGCCTGGCCGCCGGCGCCAAGCTGCTCGGCGAGAACCAGAAGGACTACACCGGCGACAGCGTGGACGGGCCCGGCGACGTGAACGGCGACGGCTACGACGACCTGGTCATCGGCAGCGGCTACGTGGACGCCGGGGCCTCCAACGGCGGCGCCTCCTACCTGGTGCTCGGCCCGGTGAGCGGCACCGCCTCCCTCGGGGACGCGGCGGCGCGCCTGCTGGCCGAGGGGGCGGAGGACCGCGCCCGCACCCACGGGGCCGGCGACGTCAACGGCGACGGCTACGCCGACGTGATGGTCACCGCCCAGCTCAACGACGTGGCGGGCACCGACGCCGGCGCCGCCTACCTGTTCCTCGGCGGCTCGTGGTAGGGCACGCGCCCGGAAGTCCTGGACCACCCGGCGAGAGGCGGCCTGGCGCGTGCACGCGAGCGCGAAGCGACCGCCCGGTCGGCCCCGGCGTGTGCCGGCGGCCGGCCCGCGGTTAGGCGGGTCCCATGCCCGGACCCGCCCTTCTCGACCTCATCGGCGAGCGCGTGCTCGTCTTCGACGGTGCCATGGGCACCATGCTCCACGCCGCCGGCCCGGCCCCCGAGGACTGGATGGGGCGGGAGAACTGCTCGGAGGTGCTCAACCTGAGCCGCCCCGACGTGGTGGCCGGGGTGCACCGGGCCTACCTCGAGGCCGGCGCCGACGTGATCGAGACCAACACCTTCGGCGGCAGCGCCCTGGTGCTCGGCGAGTTCGGCCTGGACGACCGGGTCGAGGAGATCAACCGCCTCGCCGTCGAGATCGCCCGGCGCGAGGCCCGCGCCTTCTCCACCCCGGAGCGGCCGCGCTTCGTCGCCGCCAGCGTGGGGCCGGGAACGAAGCTGCCGAGCCTGGGCCACACCGACTGGGCGGCGCTGCACGCCTCCTACCTGCGGCAGGTGCGCGGCCTCCTCGACGGCGGCCCCGACGTGATCCTCGTCGAGACGGCCCAGGACCCCCTCCAGGTCAAGGCGGCGCTCGCGGCCATCGACGACGCCCTCGGCGAGCGCGGGCTGGACCTCCCGGTGATGGTGCAGGTCACCATCGAGAGCACCGGCACCATGCTGGTCGGCACCGACATCGCCGCCGCGACGGCGGCGCTGGCGCGGCTCCCGCGGGTGCGCCTGCTCGGGATGAACTGCGCGACGGGGCCCGCCGAGATGGCCGAGCACGTCCGCCACCTCGCCCGCCACTCGCCGGTGCCGGTCAGCGTGCTGCCCAACGCCGGCCTGCCCGAGCTGGTGGACGGCCGCCCCCGCTACCCCCTGACCCCCGAGGAGCTCGCCGACTGGCACGAGCGCTTCGTCGCCGAGGACGGGGTGGCCGTCGTCGGCGGCTGCTGCGGCACCACCCCGGCGCACATTCGCGCCGTGGTCGAGCGGGTCGGCGGGCGGCGGCCGGCGGCGCGCAAGCCGGTCGTCGTCCCGGCGATCACCTCGCTGTACGGCGCGGTGGACCTGCGGCAGGAGGCCGACGTGCTCGCGGTGGGGGAGCGCACCAACGCCAACGGCTCCCGGCGCTTCAAGAAGCTGCTCCTCGCCGAGGATTGGGACGGCATCGTCGAGATGGGGCGGCGGCAGGTGGCGGCGGGCAGCCACGCCATCGACGTCTGCACCGCGCTCGTCGGCCGGGACGAGCGCGCCGACATGGTCGAGGTGGTCGGCCGCTTCCGCACCCGGGTCGACGCCCCCCTGGTGATCGACAGCACCGACGAGGCGGTGATTCGCGCCGCCCTCGAGATGCTCGGCGGGCGCTCGGTGATCAACTCGATCAACCTCGAGGAGGGCGAGGAACGCGCCCGGCGCCTGTGCCGGCTGGCGCGGCGGCACGGCGCGGCGCTGGTGGCCCTCACCATCGACGAGGCGGGCATGGCGCGCACGCCGGAGCGCAAGCTCGCCGTCGCCGAGCGCCTCGCCGCGCTGGCCGCCGAGCAGGGCCTCGACGAGTCCGACCTGCTGTTCGACCCGCTCACCTTCACGGTCTGCACCGGGCAGGAGGAAGACCGCAAGCTCGCGCTCCACACCCTCGACGGCATCGAGGCCATCGCCCGCCGCTTCCCCCGGGCGGGCATCCTGCTCGGCGTGAGCAACGTGAGCTTCGGCCTCAAGCCGCCCGCCCGGCACGTGTTGAACAGCGTGATGTTGTTCCACGCCCGGCAGCGCGGGCTCACCGCCGCCATCCTCCACGCCTCGCGCATCGCGCCCCTGCACCGCATTCCCGAGGAGCAGCGGCAGGTGGCCGAGGACCTGATCTTCGACCGGCGGCGGCCCGGCTACGACCCGCTCACCCGCTTCATCGAGCTGTTCGCCGAGGCGGCCGGGAGCGCCGAGGCGACGCCGGCCCGCGCGCCGGCGGTCTCGGTGGAGGACCGCCTGCGCCGGCGCATCGTCGACGGCGACCGGGCCGGGCTCGAGGCCGACCTCGACGAGGCGCTCACCCGCATGGCGCCCCTCGCCATCGTCAACGAGGTGCTCCTCGACGGAATGCGCGAGGTGGGCGAGCTGTTCGGTTCCGGCCGCATGCAGCTCCCCTTCGTGCTCCAGAGCGCCGAGACGATGAAGGCCGCCGTCCGCCACCTCGAGCCCCACATCCGCCGCGCCGAGCGGGATCGCGGCGAGGCGGCCCGCCGGAAGGGGCGGCTGGTGCTGGCCACCGTGCGCGGCGACGTCCACGACATCGGCAAGAACCTCGTCGACATCATCCTCAGCAACAACGGCTACGAGGTGGTCAACCTCGGCATCAAGCAGCCGGTCGAGGCGATCCTGCGGGCGGCGGTGGAGCACGAGGCCGACGCGATCGGCATGAGCGGGCTGCTGGTCAAGAGCACCGCCATCATGCGCGACAACCTCGTCTACCTGCGCGAGCGGGGCGTCCGCATCCCGGTGATCCTCGGCGGGGCGGCGCTGACCCGGAGCTTCGTCGAGAAGGACTGCACCGCCGCCTACGGGCAGCGGGTCGCCTACGGCCGCGACGCCTTCTCGGGCCTGGCCTTCATGGAGGAGGTCGTGCGGGCCCGGGACGAGGGGGTGCCCTGCACCTGGACCGAGCCCCTCGACGCCGGGCCGGCCGAGGCGCCCACCGCCGCCGGGGGCGGGCGCCGGCCGCTGCCCGAGGCCGAGCCCTCGCCGCCGGCGCCCGAGCCGGTCCCGCCGCCCACGCCGCCCTTCTGGGGCAGCCGGGTCGTCGAGTCGGTGCCGCTGGCCGAGCTGCGCCCGCTCCTCGACGAGGACGTGCTGTTCAAGTTCCAGTGGGGCTTCCTCCGCAAGAACCTCAGCCGGGAGGCCCACGCCGAGCAGCTCCGCACGGTGGCCCGGCCGGCCCTCGAAGCCCTGCTCGCCCGCTGCGAGGCCGAGGCGATCCTCCAGCCCCGGGCGGCGTGGGGGTGGTTCCGCTGCCGCCGCGACGGCGACGCCCTGCGGGTGGAGCGCCCCGGGGGAGGGGAGCTGCGCCTCGCCTTTCCCCGGCAGCGCTTCGCCGACGGGCGCGCCGGCCTGTGCCTGGCGGACTACTTCCGCGAGGACGGCGACGTGGTGGGCTTCCTCGCGGTGACCGCCGGCGAGCGGGCCAGCGAGGTCGCCCGGGCCTGGTTCGAGGCGGACGCCTACCGGGACTACCTGTTCCTGCACGGCCTCAGCGTCGAGATCACCGAGGCCCTCGCCGAGTGGGCCCACCGGGAGATGCGGCGGGAACTCGGCATCGACGGCGACGACGCGCCGGACCCCCGCGACCTGCTCCGGGCGCGCTACCGGGGGCGGCGCTACGCCTACGGCTACCCGGCCTGCCCCGACCTCGCCGACCAGCGGCATCTCCTCGACCTGCTCGGCGCCGACCGCATCGGCGTGCGCATGGACGCCGACGAGCAGCTCCACCCCGAACAGAGCACCGCCGCCATCGTGGTCCACCACCCGGCGGCCCGGTACTTCCGCGCCTGATGCTCGCCCTGCTCCTCGCGCTGGCGGCAGCCCGGGCCGACGAGCCGGCGCGGTGCGAGGCGGTGTTCGCCGGGCCGGTGAAGGGCTGCCCCATCGTCGGCGACTTCGCCGCCACCGGCTTCGGCCCCGGCGAGGAGCGGGCCGGGCGCAACGCGGTGCGCCGCCTGGTCGGGGTGGTGGACGCCGCCCTGGCGCTGCGCTCGGCGGAGGCCGAGAACCGCGGCGGGAGCCCGGTCCCGGAGGAGGCCCGCCGCGCCTGCCCCGCCGCCGTCGCGCGATCCGCCCGGTTGAGCTGCTTTCCCGAGCCGGACTTCGGCGACGCCGGGCTGTGCTTCGTGCAGCTCGACGACCCGGACTGCTGGCGGGGCCTGCCGGTGCAGGTCGAGGGGCGGCGCTGGAAGGTGGCGGAATCCGGCCGCGACGAGCTCTGCGCCGAGGTGGACGTGGAGCTCGCCGCCCGCGGCGACGACCCGGTCCACCGCGCCGCCTGCCGCCTGCGCTGCCTCGAGCACGCGCGCGTCGCCTGCCCGCGGTGAGGGCGTTCAGGCGCCGGGCGCCTCGCGGTGCAGCCGCCGGGCGAGTTCCTTGTAGCGTTCCAGCGGCAGGGCGGCGTCGATCAGGCGGAGACCCTTGCGGCGGACCCAGCTCGAGAGTTTTCGCGCGCTGAGGGTCTCGCAGTCGGCCGCGGCGGTCTCGACGATGCCGGCGAGGCTGCCCACGTCGTCGTCTCCCTCGCTCGCCGCGTGCCGGCCGACGTCGGAGACGAACAGGAGGCGGGCCATGATCACCGACCACTGCGCGATCTCGAGTTGCCGACGAAGCGGGGCGGCCGTGTTCCGGCGGATGTCCTGCGGAGCGACCTCGGGCTGCGGGTCTTCTTCGAGGCGCCTTCGAGCCCAGTGAAGCAGGTGGAGCCCGCTGGTCCAGGAACCCTCCCGGCTGACGCAGCGTTTCGTGTATCCGCGAGCGAGGCTGAACAAGGCGAGGTCCGCCCGCAGGCTCCGCTGGTTTCGGAGCATGGCCAGGGACGCGATCTTGGTGTGCAGTTCGCCGTAGTCGGCCACGATGTCGCCGATGGGATCCTTGCGGATCAACGCCGTGTCGTGGTCGATCCACACGCCGTCGTCGACGGGTTCTCCCGTGTCGATGAGTTGGGCGCCATCGTCCCGGGTGTAGTGCCCGCGATGCACGGCCTGCTGCTGCAGGGCCGAGTCGAGCATGAGGTCCTTGCGGACATGGCGGGCGCAGGTGGTCTCGTCGCTGCGCCGCAGGACGATCTCGTGTTCCACGCAGTAGCCGGTGGTCAGGCCGAGCGAGCCGCTCTGAAGGCCGTTGTACCAGCAGTTCGCGCAGGAGAACTGGTCGGAGCCGTGGATCATGCGTGCCCTCTCGGCGGGAAGAGCGTGTCGATCAACGCTCGCAAGCCTTCCGTGGGGAGACCGGAAAAGTCGGCGAGGTGTTCGGCGTGTTCCTCCACCCGGCGCCGGGCGGTGAGCACCTCGAAGGCCGAAGGCCAGGAGGCTCTTCCCTTGCCTCGGCCCTTGAGGAGCTGAAGGAGCTCGCGGCGCGAAAGGTGGCCGACGCCGTGCTTTTTCCATTTTGGCGGGCGCGTGGTGTAGACCTGTCCATGGCGGCCTGCGAACCGTTCGGCCACCTCGCGCGACTCCGTGGTGGAGAGGTAGGGGGTGGACCTTCCCGGGCCGTCGAGGAAGAGGACGTGTCGCACGATGGATGGGTCGGCGTCCGGTTCGGGGAGGCTGACGCCGCCTCGCGCGTCACCGCGGAAGAGGGGGTCGCGGTTGGCCTTCCAGGGGGGGCATGGCGCTTCTCCAGAACTGCCTCTATCCCGTGCCGGCGGCGATCGCTGGGCGCTGCCCGACCCGTTGGCTACACACCCTTGCGGCCGTCGACGATCAGGGGGTAGGCATCTCCGCGGTCGTCACCGCGCGCGGGGCAGGGATTCCGCCCCTCGGGTGGGGCGGTCAATCCCCTCCGTCGTAGATCCGGCGGCCGTGGGCGACCACGGCGCGCCATTCCGGGC
>WGAH01000732.1 GCA_015489145.1 Deltaproteobacteria bacterium | reverse complement strand
GGGCGATAGCCGCGCCTCCCCCCCAACCGCGAGGGTTCCATGCGCGTCGGCATCTGCGGATTCCCGGGCTCCGGCAAGTCCACCGTCTTCGCCGCCCTGAGCCCCGGCGGCGGCTCCAGCCGGGGCGGCGTGGCCTACGGCAACATCAAGGTGCCCGACCCCCGGGTCGACCGGCTGGCGGAGATCTTCCGGCCCAAGAAGACCACCTACGCCGAGATCACCTTCCTCGACGTGCCCGGCCGCCCCGGCCGCGGCGGCGCGCTGTCGCCGGAGGTGATCCAGGCCATGCGCAACGTCGACGTGATCGCCCACGTCGTCCGCGGCTTCCCCTCGCCCTTCCTCAGCGAGGAGCCCGACCCGGCCCGGGACATGGACCGCTTCAACGACGAGCTGGTGCTCGCCGACCTCGGGATCCTCGAGCGGCGGGGCGAGCGCTTCAAGAAGGAGGCCCGCAAGGGGCTGGAGGTCGAGGTCAACGCCCGCTGCGTCGAGCACCTCGAAGGGGGGGAGCCCCTGCGCACCCTCGGCCTGTCCGCCGACGAGCGGGCCACGCTGCAGGGCATCCAGCTCATCTCGCTCACGCCCCTCATCACCCTGTTCAACCTCGGCGAGGACGACTGGGCGGACTCCCCCTGGCGGACCGCCACCGACCCCCGGGCCGGGGCCACCCTGGCGCTGTGCGGCGCCCTGGAGGCCGAGATCGCCGCGATGGACGCGGAGGACCAGGCCGAGATGCTCGAAGGGCTCGGCCTCGGCGAGCCGGCCCGCTTCGAGTTCATCCACGCCGCCTTCGAGATGCTCGACCTGATCAGCTTCCTCACCGCCGGCCCCGACGAGTGCCGCGCCTGGCCGATCCGCCGGGGCACCACCGCCCGCAAGGCCGCCGGCGCCATCCACTCGGACCTCGAGCGCGGCTTCATTCGGGCCGAGGTGTACCGCCTGGAAGACCTCGAGGAATACGGCTCCGAAGCCGAGCTGAAGAAGGCCGGCCGCCTCCGGGTCGAGGGCCGCGACTACGTGGTCCAGGACGGCGACGTGATGCACATCCGGTTCAACGTGTAGCCCCGCGGGTGGCCGTTCCGGGAGCGAAGACACCGCGAACCCGGGCGCTCAAGACCAGGCGTAGCCCTTCTCGCCGCTCCCCCGGCCCACCCATCGTCGGGGGGGGCCTTCCTGGCGGACGGTGAACACGACCCGTCCTCGCCCCCGATACGGAACGACGCGCCAGCCAACCACGCGACCGTGCCGGTAGGAGAGCTGGTCCTTCGCGGCGTGCAGGGCGACAAGCTCCACCGTGTCGCAATGGCGCGTGGACACCGCCCAGAACCCGGTGTCGAAGGTCCCGTCCCCGTGGTCGACGACGTTCAGGTCATCGCGACAGACGAAGTGCATCGCCACGACCCGCCTGGCCGGCGCCTCCCGCCTCATCCGTCACCGGGACGCATCGGTGTTGGCATCGCTGCACTCCTGATCGGGGGCGTGCCCGCGCCGCGAGGTCGCCACGCCCCACCGTCGAATCCACGGGGCCTACACGGTAGGCTCTGCGCCGCCCCGGAGCAACCGTGTTGCTATTCGACATCCTCCACCTGCTCGGCGCGGGCGTCACGCCCTCGCGCAGCAAGCTCCACCTCGCGACCACGGCCGGGGATTCCGATCCGCTCGACGCCTTCTTCGCCGGCGACTTCGAGCGGTGGCAGGCCCGCCAGGGAAGGAGGAACTTCGAACGGGCGTTCATCGTGGCCCTCATCCGGCTCCCGGAGCGTCACCGATGGCTCTTCGCCGGCGCGTTCCGCCAGCTCGGCCGCCGGCGGGTCAGCCGCCCCCCACCGCCCCACTGGCGGTACCGCACCGAGGAACTCCCGGAGGCGGCTCCCTGGGCGGGCCGGCTGGTGGTCCGCTTCCGGCGACCGGGACGCGCGTCCTACCTGAACGCGGAGCACTGGGCATCGCGCCTCGAGATCCGGGCGATCCTCGAAGGCCGCATGAGCGTGGCCGCCTTTCCCGGCTATCGCCAGGTGCGGCTCGCGCATCCGACGCTCGAGGCCATCGTCCGCCGGGAGGAACCTTCCTGGAAGGGCGCCCTGTCCGCGGTGGGCGGGGTCTACGTCATCACCGACACGCGCACCGGGAGGCTCTACGTCGGGAGCGCCACGGGGACGGGCGGGATCTGGGGCCGCTGGTCGGCCTACGCCGCCGACGGGCACGGCGGAAACCGCGAACTCCGAGCGCTCCTGGAGGCCGAAGGGCCCGGCCGCGCCCGCCACTTCCAGTACGCCATCCTCGAAATCGCCGATCTCTGCGCCGACGAGGCGGACACCCTCGCCCGGGAGGCGCACTGGAAG
>WGAH01000731.1 GCA_015489145.1 Deltaproteobacteria bacterium | reverse complement strand
GGCCGACGCCCTGCCGCCCTACCACCCCCGGCCGCTATGGGGGGCGGCGGCGGTGGCCCTGGGGCTCGCCCTGGCGGCGCGGGCCGTGGGCCGCCGGCGGGTGGCGGCGGTCCTCGGGCTGCTGCTCCCGGTGGTGCCCGGGGCCCTGGCGGCGGCCCACACGGGCCTGGTCAGCGACCGCTACGCCCTGACCGGGCTCGCCGCCGCCGGCCTGCTCCTCGGCTTCGCCGTCGGGGGGCGGCGCTGGCCGGCGGGCGCGCTGCTCGCCGTCGCCCTCGGCTTCCTCGGCGCCCGGCGGGCCGGCGACTGGACCTCCGACCGCGCCCTGTTCGCCGCCAGCCTGGCCCGCGACCCGGCCAACGCCGCGGCGGCCTTCCACGTCGCCCACGACCTCCACGTCCGCGGCGGCGACTGCGCGGCGGCCGTGCCCCTCTACCGCCGGGGGCTCGGCGCCGACCCCCGCGCCGGCACCAACCTCCTCGCCTGCCTGGTCGCCCTGGGCCGCCTCGACGAGGCCCTGGCCGCCGCCCCGGAGGCCGTCGCCGCCTCGCCGACGAACGCCAACGCGCCGGCCAACGCCGCCCGCGCCGCCGCCCTCGCCGGCCGCCTCGACGAGGCCGAGCGCTGGGCCCGGGAGGCCCTGGCCCGCGATCCCGACCACGGGCGCACCCTGGTGCTCCTCGGC
Organism: Deltaproteobacteria bacterium; assembly: GCA_015489145.1. Classification (GTDB taxonomy): domain Bacteria; phylum Myxococcota_A; class UBA796; order UBA796; family UBA2385; genus S143-5. Next base: position 2,016 of record WGAH01000731.1, on the reverse strand, counting down.
AACGTCCTCGGCCAGCGCGGGCGCTGCGCCGAGGCCCTCCCGCTGTTCGAGCGGGCCGCCGGCCTCCCCGACCTCCCCGAGTCGACCGCCGCCGCCGCCCGCCGCGGCCTCGCCGCCTGCCGCCGCCGCCTCGCCGCCCCGCCGCCGGCTCCGCCCGGCGAGACGGAGCCTTGAGCGCGGGAGGCGGTCTCCTCGGGTGCTCCAGGCCCCGAATTCGCCGCCGGCCCGCGCGAATGCCCCACGCTCCGGGGCCGGACCGTCAGGCCAGCGGTCTCGCCGACGGCCGCGGGCGCGCGGCCCGGCGAGGAGGGATCCTGGTGGCAGGCGGCCCTCGCCGCGGTGGGCGTCGCCGCGCTGGTCGGGCTGGTGACCTTCGCGGTGGCCGCGGTGCTGGAGGAGGACGAGTGACGCGAGGGGCTGGCCGGGCAAGGGGGGCCGGCCGCCGAGGCTCGGCGCGACCCCGGCCGCGACAGAAGTCGGGGTGATCTCGAGAAGAGGGGGAGAAGTGTCGCGTGAAGCGACACAAGTCGAGGCGATCTCGAGAAGAGGGGGAGAAGTGTCGCGTGAAGCGACAGAAGTCGGGGTGATCTCGCGAACCGGGACGTTCACCTGCCGGCCGTCCCCGCCCCGGGCTACGAGGGGGCCATGCGCTTCGTCGGCAAGGTGTACCGCCCGCCCTCCGAGGCCCGCTCCTTCCTGGTGCAGGCCACGATCGGCTGCTCCTGGAACCGCTGCCTCTACTGCGACATGTACCGCGACAAGCCGCGGTACCGCGAGCGGCCCCTCGACGAGGTGCTCGAGGACATCGCCCTCGGCGGCCGCGCCTTCCCCGGCGCCGACAAGGTCTTCGTCACCGACGGCGACGCCCTGGGCATGGGCACCGACCGCTGGCTGGCGATCCTCGACGCCGCCCGGGCCGCCTTTCCCCGCCTTCGCCGGGTGAGCTGCTACGCCACCGCCCGAAACCTGCTCGACAAGCGCCCCGACGAGCTCGCCCTCCTCCGCGAGCGCGGCCTGGCGCTGGTCTACGTGGGGCCGGAGTCCGGCGACGACGCCGTGCTGCGCCGCCTCGCCAAGGGGGCCACGGCGGAGGAGCACGTCGAGGCGGCGGCGCGGGCGCGGGCGGCGGGCATGGCGATCAGCGCGATCTTCCTCCTCGGGGCCGGCGGGGTCGAGCGTTCCGAGGCGCACGCCCGCGCCTCGGCCCGCCTCGCCACGGCGATGGACCCGGCCTGGCTCGCGGCCCTCACCCTCACCGTCGTGCCGGGCACCCCCCTCGCCCGCCTCGCGGCGCGGGGCGGCTTCCGGCTGCCCGACGTGCGCGGCCTGCTCGGCGAGCTCCGCACCTTCATCGACGAGGCCCGGCCCTCCGACGCCCTGTTCCGCACCAACCACGCGAGCAACTACCTGCCCCTCGCCGGGCGGCTGCCCCGCGACCGCGAGCGCCTCGTCGCGCTGCTCGACGCCGCCCTCGCCGGCGCCGTTCCCCTGCGCCCCGAGTGGGCCCGGGGCCTGTAGCGCGCCTCACCGCGGCGGCGCCGTGCGGTAGCGGCCGGTCCACGCCTCCTGCTCGACCCCGTCGGGGCGCACCGGCACGAGCCGGAAGGCGCACTCCCGGGAGCCCTCGGGGTCGGGGACGTGGATGCGGTAGAGGGGCTCGAGGCGGTAGCCGTGCTCGCCGCCGACGGCGTGGACCTCGTAGGCGCGCGCGTGGGTGCGCGGAAGCTCGCGTCCCGCCGCGGTGATCAGCTTGCACTCCACCGAGAAGCGCGCCGACCAGCCCTCGCCGAGGGGCGGCACGTCCAGCTCGGCGCGGATCACGTAGTCGCCGGCGGGCAGGGTGCCGGGCTCGGGGCCGAGGAATTCCTCGCAGGCGCGCAGCCCGCGGCACACGCCGAAGCCCCGGTCGCCGAAGGGCCGGATGCCCGCCCGCAGCCGCTCGAGGGTGGGGGCGAGGACCTCCGCCTCCCAGGGCTCGAGGGCGGGCATCCGGCCCTTCGGCGACCGGGGCTTCGG
>WGAH01000730.1 GCA_015489145.1 Deltaproteobacteria bacterium | reverse complement strand
GGGCTCGGAGATGTGTATAAGAGACAGGATTGATCGGGGAGCATGTCGGACGCTCGGCGGGGCGTGGGGGCCAGCGCGGCGCACACCCGCGCGACGACGGCGTCGGCGAGGAGCCAGCCCCGGCCGGCGAGGCCCGTGGCGGCGGCCAGGGCGTCGAGGTCGGTCCCGTCGACGTGACGGAGGGTGGACAGCACGAGGTCCAGGGCCTCCTCGGCGGGTTCGGGGCGCGTGCCCTCCAGGTCCGGGGCGGCGAGCCAGTCCTCCCAGGCCGGCGGGTTGGCGGTGCGGCGGCCGTCCGGGAGCCAGCCGTGGGCGGCGGGGCCGAGGCCGACGTAGGGGCCCGCCCGCCAGACCGCCTCGTTGTGCCGGGCGCGGTGGCCGGGGCGCGCGAAGTTGCTCACCTCGTAGCGGCGCAGGCCGGCGGCCTCGAGCGTGGCGACCACCCGCTCGTAGGCGTCGGCCCAGGCGTCGTCGTCGAGGGGGCGCAGGCGGCCGGCCCGGCGCTCGCGGTCCAGCGGGGTGCCGGGTTCCCAGGTCAGGCCGTAGACCGAGACGTGGGGCGGGTCGAGGGCGAGCAGGGCGGCGAGGTCGCGGTCCAGCGCGGCGGCGTCCTGGCCGGGAAGGCCGAAGATGAGGTCCGCCGACCAGCTCCGCAGGGGGGCGCGGGCGGCGGCTCGGGCGAGGGCGCGGGCATCCTCGGCGGTGTGCAGGCGGCCGAGGCGGGCGAGGCGCGCGTCGTCGAAGGTCTGGATGCCGATGGAGAGCCGGGTCACGCCGGCGTCGAGGAAGGGGCGCAGGTCCGGGAGCCCGGCGCCGTCGCGCTTCACGGTGCCCGGGTTCGCCTCCAGCGTGACCTCGGCGTCGTCCCGGAGGGGAACCGCCGCGACGATGCGGGCGAGGTCGGCCGGGTCGGCGAGGGAGGGGGTGCCGCCGCCGAAGTAGAGGCTGTGGGCCGGCGGCTGGCCGGCGAGGTCCGCGCGGCGGCGCGCCCACTCCGCCAGCACGGCCTCGGCCCAGGCGCCGGAGGGCGGGTCGCTGGCCGCCCGGGTGGCGAAGGCGCAGTAGGCGCACCGGGCCCGGCACCAGGGAAAGTGCGCGTAGACGCCGTAGCCGGCGGGAGCGTCGGGCCAGGGCGGGGAGGCGCGCATCGCCGTCCCCTAATCGGGTTTCCGGCCGGCAAGGCGGCGGAGGGATCGCGGAGCGCGGGCCCTGGCGCGCCGGCCTCGGGCCCTGGCGCGCCGACCGCCGGCATCTCCCCGGGACTGGCGCCGGGCCGCGGAGGGCATAGCAGGAGGGCCCCGCCGGAGGAGCCGTCCATGCCGCTGCACGTCGAACGCCTGGAAGCCGGACCGCTGCTCGTCGTCGACGTGGGCGGGCGGGTGCCGGTGGCGGCGGTGTGGGCCTGGTTCCGGGTGGGCGCGGCGCGGGAACGCCCGCGGGAGCTGGGCGCGGCCCACTTCATCGAGCACCTCTCCTTTCGCGCCCGGCCCGGCCTCGGCGAGCCGGCGGCCCGGATCGAGGCGATGGGGGGCAGCGCCAACGCGTTCACGAGCTACGACGAGACGGCCTGGCAGGCGACGGTGCCGGCGGAGCGGGCCGCCGAGGCGCTCGCGCTCCTGCTGGAGATGGCGGTGGACCCGGTGCTCGACGCCGAGGCGGTGGAGCGCGAGCGCCGGGTGATCGCCGAGGAGCTGCGCGGGGCCGCCGACGATCCGGCCTGGGTGCTCGGCGAGGCCGTCCGCCGTCGCTTCTGGGGCGCGCACCCCTTCGGGCGGCCGGTCCTCGGCACGCCGGAGACGCTGGCGAGCCTCGGGCCGGCCGAGCTGCGCGCCTTCCACCGGCGCGGCTACCGCCCCGAGTCGCTGGTGGTGTCGGTGGCGGGCCCGGTGGCGGTGGCGCCGCTGCGGGAGGCGGTGGCGGCGGCGGTGGCGCGCTGGCCCCGGCGCCGCGGGAGCGCGGCGGCGCCGAAGGGGCGCGCCCGGCGTCTTCGCCCGGGCCCGGTGGTGGTG
>WGAH01000729.1 GCA_015489145.1 Deltaproteobacteria bacterium | reverse complement strand
CGATGGCGGCGAAGTCCATCGCCTCGTCGACGCTGCTCTCGCTGAACGGGAAGCGCCCGAGCACGTCGGCGCGATCGCCGGGCCGGCGCGCTGGAGGACCGTGGACGACACCAGGGACCGGCTGCTTCGCAAGGGCGACTACGTCCACGGCTCCTTCCTGAAGCCGGAGGTCGTGGACGGCTACATCAACGGGGTCAACCCCGGCGATCGCGCCGACGTGCTCGGGCGCTTCCCGTTCAGCGAGAGCAGCGTCGACGAGGCGATGGACTTCGCCGCCATCGGCGCGCGGGCCTGGCGGCGCCTGTCGCTCGCCGACCGCTGCGGCCCGGTGCGGGCCTTTCGCGACCTCGTGCTCCGCTACCAGGAGCGCCTCGCGCGCCTCGTCACGCGCGAGACGGGCAAGCCGCTGTGGGAGGCCCGCCAGGAGGTCATCGCCGCGATTCGCGCCATCGACCTCTTCCTCGAGGAGGGCATCCGCCTGCTCGCCCCGCGGGTCATCGACGACATCGGCGCGCGCAGCGACCGCCTCCCCCGCGGCGTGGTCGGCGTGCTCTCGCCCTACAACTTCCCCGTGCTCGTGCCGGTGCGCCACGTCGCCGCGGCGCTGATGGCGGGCAACGCCGTCGTGGTCAAGCCCAGCAAGTTCACCCCCGGGGTGGGCCAGACCCTCGCCGAGCTGTGGGACCGCTGCCGGCTCCCCCGCGGCGTCTTCAACATGGTGCAGGGGCCCGGCACGATCATCGGCCAGCGCATCGTGCTCCACCCGGGGCTCGACGCCCTGCTGCTCGCCGGCAGCTACACCACCGCCGCGGCGATTCGCCAGGTCACCATCGAGCGGCCGGAGCTCCCCATGTCGCTGGAATGCGGCGGCAAGGGCATCGCCATCGTGCTCGACGACGCCGAGCTCGACCGCGCGGTCTACGAGGTGATGGTCGGGGCCTTCCTCACGGCGGGGCAGCGCCACAACTCCACCGGCCGCGTCATCGTCACCGAGGGCATCTACGACCGCTTCGTCGACGCCCTCGTGCGGCGCAGCGCCCGCCTCAGCGTGGGCTACGGCTTCGACGCCGACGTGTTCATGGGCCCGGTGATCTCCGAGAACCTGCGCGCCCGCTACCGGCGCATGGCCCGCAGCCTCGTCGCCAAGGGCCACCAGCCCCTCATGGAGGCCGGCGTCGAGAAGCTCGACCGCCGCGGCTTCTACGCCCGGCCGGCGATCTACCGGGTCCACTGGGACAACGGCCACCCCTTCCTCGGCGAGGAACCCCCGGGCCCGCTGCTGCTGGTCTACCGGGTGTCGAACTGGGAAGAAGCCGCCGCGCTGCACAACCAGGCGGTGTTCCGCCCGGCGGCGGCGCTGTTCACGCGCACCGACAGCCCCGTCCTGGAGGAGATGCGCGACCGCCTGCGCACCGGCGCCCTCAACATCAACCGGGGCACCATCGGCGCCTCGCTGCGCCTGCCCTCGGTGGGGCTGGGCCGCTCCTCGAACGGCGCGCCCACCGGCCTCGAGGTGCTGCGCTTCCTCACCCAGCCGCGCTCCCAGCTCGTCGAGACGCGCCCCTTCGAAGGCATGCCCGTGCTTCCGGGCACCCACTGGAACACGCCGACCGAGGTCGAGGCCGAGCTCGAGGACGACGACCTCGAGGACACCGAGGATGTCACCGCCTCGCTGGAGCTCGCCGAGGGGTAGGCCCCGCCCTCACTGCTGGGGCGGCGGCGAGGACGGCGGCGGGCCGCCCTGCGCGCCCTGGGGTGGCGGCCCGCCCTGGGGTCCGCCCTGGGGCGGCGGCCCGCCCTGGGGTCCGCCCTGGGGCGGCGGGCCGCCCTGCCCGCCCTGGGGGGGCTCGGCGAGGGTGAGGACCAGGCCGTCGAGGTCGGCGGTGGTGGACTCGAGGGGCTTGGGCTCGGAGATCAGGTCGCCGTCGGTGGTGATGCGCCCGTCGCCGTCGTTGTCGCACAGGGCGGCGATGGCGGCCTCGATGCCCCTGGGCACGGCGATGCTGAAGGCGCCCGGCGCGTCGAGGTAGAGCGCGGTGGCCGGCCCCGGGGGCATGCCCTGCGCCCCGCCCTGGGAGGCGGGCACGATGTCGACCCGCAGCCGGCCGGAGCAGTCGCCCTTCACCTCGCCCGAAATCGTGATGTGATCGGCCTTCTTGACGTCGTCCTGGCTCTTTTCGGGGGCCATCTTCTCGAAGTCGACGAGCACCCCGCTGCCGAGCCCGCCGGCGCCCTGGGGCCCGCCGGCGCCCTGGGGTCCGGCCTCGCCGGGGGCCGCCCCGCCCGACGGCCCGAGGGGCGCGGGGGTCTTCTGCTCCGGGAGGTCGCAGGCGGCGAGGAGGAGGAGGGACGACAGGGCGAGGCCCGAGGCGGCGGGGGACATGAAACCTCCAGCGAGGGGGCAGTCTATCGCGCCGCCGGGCCGCGGGGGCCGTTCAGGCCTGGCCGGCGCTGACGAGGATCCAGCGCAGGGCGAGGCTGCCGGCGATCACCAGGGCGGGGGCCCAGGCCCCGGACCAGGCGCGCCCGCGGTCCTCGGCGATCTCGACGGTGAGGGGGACGGCGAGGCCGGCGGCGACGACCAGGCCCCAGAAGGCCGGGGTGAACGGCCCGCCGAGCAGCAGCCCCGCCGCCTCGCGCTCCGCCTCGCCGCCGGTGGCGAGGCCGACGAGGTAGAGGAGCAGCAGCGCCAGCTCCGCCGCCAGGGCGCCGATGTCCCAGCGCCGCAGCCGCCGGTGCGGCTCCTCGCCGAGGGGCAGGAGCATGGCGAGGGCCGCGCCGGTGGACAGGCCGCTGGCGAGGAACAGCGGGCCGAGGAGCGCCGAGCTCCACAGCGCCCGGGCGCCGAGGGTGCCGAGGAGGACCCCGGTGTAGGCCCCGAGCCCGACCCCGAGCAGGGCGTGGGCCGCCAGGAGCCCCCGGTGCCCGCGTCGCCCCGCCGCTGCCAGCGCGCGCAGCGCCCCGGCGAGGGGCCCGGCGCGGCGGATCTCGTCCTCGTCGAGCCAGGCGGCCCCCAGCAGCAGCGAGGCCGGGTAGATCGCCACCAGGATCCACGCGCCCCAGGAC
>WGAH01000728.1 GCA_015489145.1 Deltaproteobacteria bacterium | reverse complement strand
CGACTCGGGGGCCGCCGGAGTCGCCCGCCCCCGAGTCGGCCGTCCCCGAATCGGCGGCCCCCGAGTCGAGGGCGCCGCTGTCCTGCCCGGTGTCGCCGCCGTCGTGGAGGGGCGGAGCGTCGCTTCGCCAGCGCTTCGCCCCGTCGCAGAGCAGGCTGCCCTCCAGGACCTCGAGGGTGAGGGTGTGGCGGCCGGGCGCGAGGTCCACGCCCCAGCGCTCGGCGAGGGGGCTGTCCTCGGCAAGCAGGATCTCGCCGGCCTCCTCGCCGTCCACGCTCACCCTCGCCCGCGTGCCCGCGTCCCCGCCGAGCACGAGGCGCACCTGCACCGCCTCCACCGTCAGCGTCGCCACCGCCCCGGGCCCCCCGGCGTGGGCGCGACCGCCGGCGGCGTCGGCCACGTCGTCGCGCTGGGTCCAGCCCTCCCAGCGCCACTGCTGGAGGTTGTCGTTCACCCGGTCGAAGGTCGTCGCCAGCGCCCAGCTCGCGCCGTCGTCGAGGGACACCCAGGCCCCGCTGCGCGTCGCCACCGCCAGGGTGCCGTCGCTGGCGACGGCGATCTCCTCGGCGTGATCGCCGACCGGCCAGCCGACCCAGCTCGGCGTGCCGTCGGCGTCGAGGGTGCCGACCCCGTGGCCGGTGGCCGCGACCCACAGCCGCCCGTCGGGGCCGCGCTCGAGGTCGTCCACCTCGACGCCGGCGAGGGCGAAGGGGGTCACGCCGTCCACGTCGCCGTCCAGGGCGAGCACCCCGTCGGCGGTCGCCAGCAGCATGGGCTCCCCCGACAGCATGGCGAGCACGGCCACGCCGACGCTGCCCGCCGCCTCCCAGGCGCGGCCGTCCTCGGATCGCCACAGGTCGCCGGAGCCGCCGCAGGTCAGCCAGGCGACCGTGCCGTTCCAGCCCATCGCCCGGGGCTTGCTCGTGCAGTCGCCGGACAGGGTGACCCCCTCCCAGGTCTCGCCGCCGTCCTCGGTCCAGCTCACGGCGGCGCGCCCGGCGTCGTCGCGCATCCCCACCCAGGCCCGCGGGTCGGCCGGGTAGTCCGGCGCCAGCAGGATCGCGTCGAGGGCCCCGTCCCAGGAGGTCGGCACCTGCGGCCAGCTCAGGCCGCCGTCGGTGCTGCGGTGGAGCGCCGGTCCCGCCGACACCCAGATGTCGTGGACGGCGCCGGGATCGTCGGCCTCGACCGAGGTCTCGACCGTCTTGGGAAAGGTCGAGCCCATCGCGCCGCCGGTGAAGTCCCAGGTCGCCTCGTCGAGGGGCGCGCCGCGGTACAGGCCGCCGCCGTAGGAGCCGGCGAGCAGCGTGCCGTCGGGCAGCCAGTCCACCGTGCGGACCCGGGGCAGGCCGTCGAGCTCACCCTGCTCCCAGCGCCCCTCCTCCGCGTCGAGGCGGTACAGGCCCTCGTAGCTCGCCATCGCCCAGCGCGGCGCGTCGCCGTCGGGCACGCGGTCGAAGGCCCAGTAGTGGATCTCGCTGGGAGCGCCGTTGTGGAGGGCCACCGGGTCCAGGCCCTCGTCGACGCGCGTCCAGCTCTCGCCCCCGTCCTCCGTGATCCAGGCGGCCTGCTGGTCCTGGGCGGCGATCCAGCGGTCGCGGTCGTCGGGGGCCACGCCGAGGGTGCGGATGTCGGTGGGGCCGTTCAGCACCCGGTGCCAGGGCTCGTCGGGCGGGTCGAGCACCGCCAGCGGCCCCTCGGACTGGGCGGCGAGGATGCGGGTGGCGTCCTCGTCGAGGGCGCGCAGCACCCGCAGGGTGCCGGTCAGGCCGGTGAGGTCGAGGCGGCTCCAGGCCCCGTCGCGAAAGCGCCAGCCCTCGCCGTCGGTGTCGACCGCCAGCAGCACCGGCGGGTCGTCCGCCGCCGCGTCGAGCGCCGCCGCGGTCCAGGCCTGCGGGTCGCCCACCATCGTCCACGACAGGCCGCCGTCGTCGCTGCGCCAGGCGCCGCCCTCGCCGCCGAGGAACAGGGCATCGCCCGCCCGGGCGCAGGCGTGGGGCGCCGCCGGGCCGCTCGGCTCCGTCCAGGACAGGCCGCCGTCGCCCGTCCACCAGGCGCCATCCTCGGCGTCGGCCACGACCCAGGTGTCGACCGAGGCGGCGAGCACGCAGTCCGGCGCCGGCACCGGCGACTCCCGCCAGGCGAAGCTCGCGCCGCCGTCGGTGGAGATCGCGAGGATCTCGCCGTCGTTGGTCAGCAGCGCCCCGTCCGGGGCCACCGACAGGGTGGTGGCGGTGTCGTGGGGGG
>WGAH01000727.1 GCA_015489145.1 Deltaproteobacteria bacterium | reverse complement strand
GGCCAGCACCCCCGACGCCTTCATCGTTCCCGCAGGTCTCGTCTTCGAGGAGGTCGACGGCGCCCTCGCCATCGAGCACGACGGCGACATCGTCCTCCACGGCACCCTCGGCCAGCGCATCCACGCCCTCCGCTCCAACCACGGCGACGTCGTGCTGAACCTCGACGAGATCGAGGTGCAGGAGGTCGCCGCCCCCGAGGGCGCCGTGCGCGTGCAGGGCCGCCTCGCCGCCGACTCGGTGGTCGGCCACCTCGTCGAGGTCACCGGCGACCTCGAGGCCGGCGGGGTGTACGCCGACGGCATTCGCGTGACCGGCGACCTCGAGGCCGAGCGCGCCGAGGCCCGGGACGGCGGCGTGTCCGTCCTCGGCACGGCCCGGGTCCGCGGCGCGCTCGCCAGCGGCGCCGGCAGCGTGCAGCTCGGCGCCTTCGAGGGCGGCGAGATCCGCACCGGCGCCGGCGCCATCCACGTCGACGGCGACTGCGCCGCCACCGCGATCCAGGGCGGCGGCGATGTCGAGGTCGGCGGTCACCTCGCCGTGGACCGCGCCGTCGCCGCCGGAGCGATGAGCATCGCCGGCGGGGTCGAGGCCGCCCACCTGCGCGCCGACGCCGTCCGCATCGCCGGCCCGGCCTCGACGGCCCGGGTCGTGCAGGGGGCCACCCGCATCGACGTGCTGGCCGAGCGGGTGCAGGCCGACATCCTCATCGCCCCGCACTGCGAGGTCTCCGAGCGCGCCCAGGGCCGCATCACGGTGGTCGAGTGCCACAACGAGCTCGGTCCCACCCTGGTCAAGGGCTGCCTGAGCCTCGACGACCTCGCCGGCATCCTCGGCGACGTGGGGCGCTTCCTCGAGGAGCACGGCATCGAGCCCCTCGACGGCGCCCCCGCCGCGGCGGCGGAGGTCGCCGGCGAGCCGGAGGAGGACGCCGCCGACGAGCCGACCCCCGCCGGAGAGCCCCTCCCCGTCGAGGCGGAGCCGGAAGCGGCACGGGACGAGGAAGCCGCCGAGGACGACGGGTGGGACGACGCCGACTGGGACCTGGACGAGGAAGCCGCCGAGGAACCGGCGCCCGCCGAGGAGGCCGCCGCCGAGGAGGAGATCTTCGACGTCTCGGAGGAGGTGGACGACGAGGAGCCCGGCACCGACGAGGCCGTCGTCGACCACAGCGACGAGTGGGCCGTCGGCGGCGCCGCCGAGGCGGTCGAGGTGCAGGTCGACGAGGACGACGAGTCCGTCGAGGACGACTGGGACGACGAGCCGGTCGAGCAGCCGGCCCCCGCCGACGACGACCCGACCTACCCCCTCCTGGCCGAGACCATCGCGCGCATCACGGACTGCTACGCCGGCACCGAGATGCCCCCGGCGGTGGAGCGCCTGCGCGGCCTCGTCGAGGAGCGGGCCTACGACCGGATCCGCACCGACATCACCGACATCTGGAACCAGCTCCTGCGCTTCCACCAGGAGCGCGGCATCCGCATCCAGTCGCAGGTGACCACCACCTTCAACACGATCAACACGATCGTCCGCAAGCTGTAGCGGCGCGCTCGCCCCGCCCGGGATGCCGGCCGGAGGCCGGCGCACCCTGTCCTCGACGCGACGCCGGCGCTCCCGGCCGGCCCCCCGGCCGGCGGGCGTTCAGTGCGTCGCCGGGGCGAGCTCCACGAAGCGGTACAGGTCGAGGAGCGGCGCCGCGCCCGGGTCCACCGGGCGGTAGCGCCCCGACGGCGCCTCCTCGGCCACCGCGAGCCCGCCCGCCGCGAACAGCTCCTCCGGCCGGTCGCAGCCGAACAGGAAGGGCTCGCCGAGCTGCGCCATGCCGTCGAGGAAGGCCCGGGCGGCGGGCGGCGCGTCGGGCGCGAAGGCCGCCCGGCGCACGAGGTCCAGCCACAGCCGGCTGTCCGGGTGCCTCCCGACCGCCCGCGCCAGGCCGGCGAACACCGCCGGTGCGCGGTCCGGGGCCAGGTACATCGACACCCCCTCGAAGATCACGAAGACCGGCTCGTCGGCCCGGAACCCCGGGGCCCGGGCGAGGACCTCGGCCACGTCGTCGAAGTCGAGGTTGAGGGGCACCGCCTGCCGCCGCCCGCCCCGCAGCCCCAGGGACGCCAGCACCCGCTCGCGCTCCTCGAGCATCGCCGGGAGGTCCATCTCGAACCACCGCACCTCCGGGAGGTCCTCGGCGAGGCGGAAGGGGCGGAAGTCGAGGCCCGCTCCCACCAGGGCGACCTGCCGCACCCCCGAGGCGACCGCCGCGCGCAGGCGATCGTCGCCGTGGCGGGTGCGCGCCTCGATCATCGTCTCCAGCGGGGGAAGCAGCTCGAGGAAGCGCTCTCCCAGCAGCTCCCCGTGGCGCCCGGCCGCTCGCCGCGACCACGGGTCGGCGTAGAGGGCATCCGGCCGCCCCGCGGCCCGCCCGCGAATGTTGGCGATGAGCCGGGCGGAGGTCTTGAGCATGTGGCGGAACATCACCCCGGCCTTCTCGCCGGCGCCGGAGGGACGGATGTGGTCGACGTGGCGGACGAACACCGTCATCGTCGCCGTCGCCACCGTCCGCCCCGAGCGGCTCCGCATGACGACCTCGACGGGAACGAAGCTCGGCTTGCCCGCCCAGAACCGGCGGCGAAGCTCCGGCCCCTGCTCGACGGGCACCGCGGCCTCCACCAGCAGGTCCTCGGTGCTCGGCTCGCGGTAGCGGATGTCCACCGAGACGTGCCACATCGCCGCGGCATCGGCGCCGGGCACGGGGTGGACGCCGAGCACCGGCACGCCGCGGTAGAGGCTCGCCAGGGCGGTGCCGCTCACGTAGTCGGCGGCCAGCGCCATCACCATGCCCTGGTGCGCGCCGTACTGGTTGGTGTTGGCGCGGGTCAGCGGGAGCACCGCCCGGCAGCTCCCCTCGGCCACCTCGACGAAGCGCATGCCCGAGGCGGTGCCCGCCTTCGCCGCCTCGGCGAGCAGCGCGGTGACCAGCTCCGGGTTCATGCGCCGGGCGAGGTCCTCCTCCCAGGACGGCATGGGCGGCGGCGCCACGGCACCGGCGGGTTCGGCGGGCGTTCGGGCGAGGGGAGCGCTGGCGACGGACATGGGACCTCCTGCGGGTGGCGTCGGCCGCCGGGAATCGCGCCCCCGGCTCGCCGACGCCCCCACCAACGCCGCTCGGGCGGGGTTCCCTCACCCGCGCGGGAGGTCGCCGATCAGTCCCATTCCTCCAGCAGCTTCTCGACCTTCTTCCGGTCGCCGGCGGAAAGGTCCTCGAAGCAGATGCCCATGCCGGCCGCCATCGGCCCGGCCTCCTCGGGCGGCAGCACCCAGCGCACCTCGGCCACGGTGTCGATGGGCTCGTCGTCGTCGGGCAGCTTGAAGCGCAGCCGGAAGCGCGTGCCGACGGCCAGGGGCTTGTCGGTCTTGATGAACATGCCGCCGATGCTGATGTTGGCCGTGAAGTCGACCAGGAAGTCCTCCACGCACTCGTACTCGACGAGGACGCGGATCGGCAGGCGCCTGTCGCTGCGGCGTTCGGAGATGTCCTGACTCATCGCGTGGTCCACCATGGGGGGGCCTCCTGCGGCTGCCATCGGCCCCGGTCGTCCGGCCTTGAGCCCGGGTTTCGTCCCTCACGATCCCGGACCTCCCGAGCCTATCCCCCCGCCGCCGGCCGGTCCACGGCCCGGAGACTCCACAGGAACCTTGCGCGCGGCCGCCTTGCGACGGACCGGGGGGACCACTACACTGTGCGCGCCTCGCAGGGAAGCTCCCTCCAGGAGGGCCCATGGACGCCAGGAATCCCGCCCGCGGCGCGGCTTTCGGACGAGCTGCCGCCCGCGCCGGCCTGCTCGCCGCGCTCCTCGCCGGTACGGGCTGCAACCAGTACGCCTTCTTCGACGTGGCCGGCTACGAGCAGGCGAGCTTCAACGACCAGGCCGACATCCTGTTCGTCATCGACAACTCCCCCTCCATGGCCGAGGAGACCGCCGCCCTCGCCCTCAACTTCAACGCCTTCATCGAGTCCCTCACCACCCGCTCCGACGCCAGCACCGACGGGCTTCCCGACGCGGTGAGCAACTACGTCACCTACGTGCAGGACCGCGGCCACTTCCTCGACTACCACCTCGCGATCACCACCACCTCGGCCGAGTGGGAGAACGCCGGCCCCACCGACGGCCTCGACCCGGGCGAGGCCGGCACCTTCGTCGGCGAGCCGATCGCCAAGGGCGACGGGGACGTCGCCGACGCCTTCCTCGAGCAGGCCCTGTGCGAGGCGGCCAACTGGGAAACCTACGACGTCCCCAGCGACCCCTCCTACGAGTGCGGCGACGATCCCGGCGACACCGTCTCGCAGGAGTACCTCGACTGCATCTGCGGCTTCGGCGAGTGGGAGAACAACTCCGGCTCCGGCAACGAGGAGCCGCTGGAAGCCTCGCTCATGGCCCTGTGCCGCAGCGTCGGGGAGCCGCCCGACGCCTGCTACGACCCGCTCTCCCCCTTCGTGGTCGACGACGAGGTCCCGACCAACCCCGACACCTTCCTGCGCGAGGACAGCACGGTGGTCGTCGTCGTGGTGAGCGACGAGGGCGACAGCTCCCGGCGCATGGCCCAGGGCGAGACCGACCCCACCGAGGCCTACCTCGACCCGATCCAGGAGTTCGGCCACAACTTCCGCTACGTCGAGATCGGCCCGAACTGGAACCCGGACACCGGCGACATCGCCTGCCCCTCCACGAGCATCCCCACCTGGTCCGTCGAGCGGGTCTACAACATGGCCCAGGCCACCAAGGGCTTCTACAACCCCATCGTCGAGGACCAGGGCGGCGACTGCGTGCTCACCGACTTCGCCCAGCACCTCCGCGATCTCGGCGACCTCCTCAAGAACCTCCTCACCAGCTTCCAGCTCCAGAGCGTGCCCGACGTGGCGACGATTCGCGTGTGGATCGACGACGTGGAGGTGCCGCGCGCCGCCCTGGTCGAGGGCGAGGCCGGCATGCCCGACGCGGTCTACGACGAGGGCTGGAGCTACGACCCGGCCGACAACGCCGTCGCCTTCTGGGGAAGCTGGGTGCCCGACTACAACCAGGACGTCCGCATCTACTACCGCCCCCTCGAGGGCAAGCCCCGCGAGGTCCCCTTCTAGGCGCTCCGCGCCCGCTGGTGTTCCATGAAGCTCAAGCTCTCCGCCGCCCTCGCCGCGGCCCTGATCCCCGCCGCCGCCCACGCCCAGGAGACCATCGACGTGGGCGTGCTCAAGGACCGGGACATCCAGGTCGTGCAGAAGCTGCTCTACCCGAAGGCCGGCCGCACGGAACTCGGGGTGCACGCCGGCTGGATGCCCTTCGACGCCTTCACGAACACGCCGCTGCTCACCGTCGCCGGGGCGAAGCACCTCAGCGAGTCGACGGCCGTCGAGCTGGCCCTGTCCGGGGGCTACGGCTTCAAGAACGCCGCCATGCGCACCCTCGAGGGCCCGGCCTACGGCATCGTGCCCGACGCCTACCGCTTCCTCGGGGCGGCGGTGGCCGACGTGCAGTGGTCGCCGATCTACGCCAAGATGAACTGGAAGGGCCGGCGGGTCTTCCACCACGACGTCTACGGGCTGGCCGGCCTCGGGCTCACCGCCGAGCAGGCCTTCATGCCCGACCACGCCCTGGCCCTGGCGCCCACCGGCAGCGTCGGCGTCGGCCTGCGCGTCTTCAACCACAAGGGCCACGCGGTCCGCGTGCAGCTCCGCGACGACGTGCTGCTCCAGAAGCGCGTGAAGACCGCCGACAGCCAGCCCTTCTACGTCAAGCAGAACGCCGCGATCAGCGTGGGCTACAGCCTCATGCTCGGAGGCCGCTGATGCGCCCCCGCACCGCGTGGCTGCTGCTCGCGGCCCTCGCCCTGCCCGCCGGCCCCGCCCAGGCCCGGCGCAAGAAGCCCGCGCCCGAGCCCGCCGTCGAGGAGCCCGCCGTCCACGTCCCCACCCTCGAGGAGCGGCAGGCGGTCTTCGGCGAGATCGACGCGGCCTTCAAGCGCGGCGAGAAGACCCGCGTGGCCGACCTGCTGGTCGAGGTCATCGACAACCCCGACCACGCCGTCTTCCACGCCGAGGCCTACGCGCGCCTCGGCGCGATGCTCGCCGAGCTCGACCTGCCCTACGCGGCGCTGGTCGCCTACGAGCGCGCCCTGTCCATCGACGCCGAGGCCGTCTCCTCGGTGGCGCCCAAGGCGATCGAGCTGGCCGACAAGGTGGGCGACACGGCGCTGCTCGAGCACGTCTTCGCGACGAACGTCGGCCTGGACGTCGACCCGGCCACCCGCAGCCGCATGGCCTACCTCGCCGCCCGGGAGGCCCACCACGACGGCAACTACGGCACGGCCCTCGCCATCCTCAAGATGGTCCGCAAGGACGACCCCTTCTACCCCGAGGCCCTGAGCCTCCAGGGGGTCGTGCTGTCGATGCAGGGCCGCCACGAGCAGGCCCTCGCCCCCCTGCAGGACGCGATGAAGGCGGGGCACGCCGCCGGGCGCGACGCGCGCTTCTTCGACGTGGTGAACCTCAACCTGGCCCGCGCCTACTACGCCGCCGGCAACTACCCGCGCGCCATCGAGCACTACGCCGAGGTCCGCCGCGAGAGCCCCTACTGGCTCGAAGCCGAGTTCGAGCGCGCCTGGGCGCACTTCCGCCTGAGCGACATGAACGGGGTGCTGGGCCTCACCCACGACCACGCCGGGCCCTTCTTCGAGGACGAGTACTTCCCCGAGGGGCGCCTGCTGCGGGTCTACGCCCTGTTCCTCATGTGCAAGTTCCCGGAGGCCAGCAAGGAGATCGACCGCTTCCGCGAGCTGTACACGCCCAAGCAGGCCACCCTCGACGCCCTGGCGCGGCGCTCCCCCCAGGACCTGTTCGAGCAAATGGCCCTCGCGGTGGAGCCCCCGGGCGAAAACGCGCCCGCCAGCGAGCTTCCCGAGTGGTTCACCTTCCGCTTCCGGCACGACGACCGCTTCGCGGACTCCCTCAACGCCGTGCATCACGCCGACGACGAGCTGGGCCGCCTCGCCCACGTCCGCAGCCACCCCTTCAGCGAGAAGGCCGCCCGCTGGGTCGAGGAGCGCAAGGCCGAGATCATCCGGCAGGAGGGCCGCCGCATCGCCGACCGGGTCGCCGCCATGAAGGCGCAGCTCGACGGGATGCTCGGCGACATCGAGATGGCCAAGCTCGACATGATGCAGTTCGAGACGCGCCTGTACGAGCGGGCCAGCGTCACCGGCAAGGCGCCGGAGGCCCGCCGGATGGTCACCCGGAAGTTCCGCGTCAAGCCGAACCAGCGCTGGTGGCCCTGGGAGGGCGAGTACTGGGCCGACGAGGTCGGCTACTACCGGGTGACCGCCAAGCCCGAGTGCCCGCTGGGCCTCACGCCGAGCGCCGGGCAGGGCGAGTAGCAGGCCGGGCGCGGCACCCAACCGCCGACCGGACGCACGAAGGCCGGCCGCGAGCGCGGCCGGCGGCGGCCTCCCGGCGCGATCAGTCCTCGCGGCGGCGCGCGGCCAGGGCGAGGAGCGCCAGCCAGCCCAGGCCGAGGCTGGAGGCCGGGGCGCTGGAGCAGGAGAAGATCGTGATCGAGGCGCCGCCGTCGTCGGCGGTGGGGTCGTCGTCCAGGGTGGTGACGGGCACGGCGCCGCCGGTGTCGTCGCCGCCGTCGTCGGTCCAGCCCGTGTCGTCGCCGTCGTCGGTCCAGCCCGTGTCGCCGCCCCAGCCGGTGTCGCCGCCCCAGCCGGTGTCCTCGCCGCCGTCGTCCTCGTCGTCGTCCTCCTCGTAGGCGGGCGCGGCGAGGGTGATGTCGTTGATCGACAGGCCGAGGCTGGTCTCCTCCCACCACCACCAGCCGTTGAGGTTGGCGCCGAGGTCGAGGCTGCTGATCGTGAAGGGCTCGCCCTCGTCGACCTGCATGGCGAGGAAGTACTCGTGGTACGCGTTCTCCTCGTCGCGGTCCTGGTTGTCGAGGTAGAAATCCCAGGCCATGTCGCCGGGGCTGCCGTCGACGTACATGTTCCAGCGGTACAGCGTGACCTGGTACTGGGTCTGCACCTTGTACTCGCTGGAGACGTAGCCCTTGCTCTGGACCTCGACGTCGGCGGTGGCGCCGTCCTCCTCGACCTTCTTGGCGTACATCGCCGCGCCCTCGGCGCTGCCGCCGACCCCGTAGGCGGTGGTCATCGTGACCTCGCCGTAGGAGTCCATGCCGTAGTTCTCGAAGGGGATCGACCAGTCCCAGCGGAAGGCGCCGGCCTCGGTGCTCGTGTCGGTGGTGGCCTCGACGCTGAGCACCGGGCGGTCGTCGGTGGTGAGGTACCAGCCGTTCTCGGTGGCCGGGCTGGTGCGCGCCTTGATCACGGCGACGTAGAAGTCGGAGCCGCGGTCGATGCTCGACTCGAACCAGAAGAACTCGATGATCGCGTCGATGGAGTTGCCGTCCGCGTCCTCGGCGCCGGCGTACAGCGTGTTGCCGCTGAAGTAGGCGTAGGTCGTCTGGCTCTCGCCAGCCCAGACGCCGTCGGTCACGTCCGCGAAGTCGACGTCCACCTCGCCCTCGAGCATCTGGGCGCCGGTATACGAGGTCTCGGCGTCGCTGAGCCCGGAGTCGCTGGTGGTCTCCTCGCCGGCGAGGGCGGGACTTGCGGCGAGCAGGGCGATGAGCGCGGCGGCGTGCGACATGGGGACCTCCTGGAGCCGGGCCCGGACGAGCCGGACGGGTTCGACGACAAGGTATCGGCCCGGCCGCCGGCGTCGGTGACGAGGACGTGAACGAAGCGTGGCGCCTCGGTGACGCCGCCCCCCCCTTCGCCGCCTCGCACCGCGAAAACGAGCGGGAGCGATCAGTCGCCCTTCTCGTCCTCGCCGCCGGCGCGCGGCCGCCGGAAGCTCATGCGCCCGCCGCTGTCGGCGACGCCGAACAGGTCGTCGAGGCCGAGGGGGCCCGAGGGGATCGAGCGGTCCACGGCGGGCTGCTCCGGGGCGGCCGGCTCCTCGGGGGTCGCGACCTCGAGCACCCGCGCCGCGGGTTCCTCGGCCGGCGGGTCGAGGGGGATCTCCTCGAAGGTGCGGGCCGGGGCGCGCTGGGGCGAGAGCCGGAAGCGGCCGGCGCTGCGCCGCGGGGACCGCCGGGGCGGCGGCAGGCCGGGCAGGCGCGGGGCCCCCTCGGGGGGCGGCTCGGCCGGCGGCGGCGCCGGCCGAGCCGCCC
>WGAH01000726.1 GCA_015489145.1 Deltaproteobacteria bacterium | reverse complement strand
TCTCCCCCCTTCCCCGGAAGTGCGATGAGCCTCGCGACCGACCCCTTCTCGGCCACCCTCGCCGTGGTGAACCGCTACCGCCACGGCGTGCACGCGTTCAACGACCCGGCCGCGGACGCGGTGATCGAGCGGGCCTCGGGGCAGCTCGGCCTCGACCTCCCCGGCGATCTCGCGGCCTTCCTCGCCCGCTGGAACGGAGCCTCGCTGTTTCGCGGCGTCCTGCGGGTGCGCGGCGCGGTGGAGCTGGCGCCGGTGGACGCCGAGCACCCCGCCATCGTGCAGTTCGCCGACGGTCCGACGCCGCGCGACCGCTGGGCCTTCGCGCCTTCCCCGCTCGGCGGGGCGGTGTACGGGCGCTGGGAGGCGGCCGAGGGGGGCGCCCCCGTCTTCGTGCCCCTCCACGCCCGGTTCGACGCCTGGCTCGAGGGCTCGGTCCGCATCCTCGACGCCGACGCCCGGGACCCGGAGGAGCAGCTTCGGCTGCGCCTCGCCGCCGAGCCCGAGGGGCCCTGGCTGCGCCTGGCGACGGCGCTCGGCGCCCTCGCCGCCGGGGACGTGGCGGCGGCCCGCGCCCGGCTGATCGACCTCCTCGGGGAGCGCCCGGACTTCGCCGACGCCTGGCTGGCCCTCGCCCGGGCCGAGTCCCGACCCTCCGACGCGCGCGCGGCCCTGGTTCGGGGGCTCCGCGCGCTGCGCCTGCCCCGCCCCTTCCCGCGCGCCGGCGCCTCCGATGCGGAACTGCTGGCGCGGGTGGGGCGCGCCGGCGCCCCCGAGGCCGACTGGACGGAGGCCCTCCGGGTGTTCCTCGACGAGGGCGTCGACGACGTGCGAACGGCGGCCGAGCTGGCCCTGGTGGAGGCGGCGAGCGTGGAGCTGGCCCGGGCGCGCCTGGCCGTCGGCGACCGCCCCGGGGCCCGCGCGGCCCTGGTGAGGCTGGGCGACGCCCTGCACGACTGGTCCTTCAGCGGCCCCTGCGTCGAGGCGACGCTGCTCCTCGCCGAGGTCGAGGCCGAGCTGGGGCACCACGACGAGGCGGAACGGCGGTTGCGGCCCCTGCGGCTCATGCCGCCGCCCGTGCCCGCCCGCGCCGACCTCGTCCTCGGGCTCATCGCCGCGGCCCGGCAGGAGCCCTGGGCCGAGGACATCCTCGAGGTCGCCGCCGAGGGGCTGGCCGCCGACCCCGATCGCCAGGCGGATCGCGCGCGGGCCCTGCTCGCCCTCGCGGAGCGCCACCGCCTGCGCCAGCGCTGGGACCGGGCCGAAGGCGTCCTCCGCGAGCTGGAGGGCCTCGTGGGGCGCCTCGGAGACGCGCGTCTCGCCGCCGCCACGGCGCTGGGGTGGGGCGATCTCGCGCGGGATCGCGAGGACTTCGCCGAGGCCAACCGCCGCTACGCCGAGGCCCGCCAGCGGGCCGGCGAGGACCACGAGACCCTCCAGCGGGTGCTCGTGCGCCGGGGCGACCTGCTGCGCGCCGCCGGCGAGGTGGAGCGCGCCGCCGCCGACTACGAGCGCGCCGCTCGCGCCTACGCCGAGCTGCACCTGCCCCTGCGGCAGGCCTGGACCCTGCTGCGCCTCGCCTGGACCGGCCACGCCGCCGCCGCCGAGGAGGCCCGCCGGCTGTTCAAGGAGGCCGACCTCGCCGCCGGCGTCGCCGAGGTGGACCGGGCGACGGGCGACCCGGCGCGCAGCCTGGACTGGCACCTCGAGCGGGCGGCCGACCACGCCCGGGACCGCGCCAACGCCCAGCGGGCCCGCCCGCCGCTGACCCGGGCGGACGCCGACCGCCCCGAGCGCCGCATCGGCGCCCACCGCGCCGCCATCGCCGCCTGCGGCGAGTCGGTGGCCCGGGAGCTCGGCGAGGTGATGCGGGGCTGCGTGCGGGCCCTCCAGGCGACCACCCCGCGCCTCTCGGACCCGACGGTGGCCCGCTACATCGCCGCCGCGGACCTGCTCGCCGCCCACCCCTCGGTGGACGCCGCCGAGATCCTCATCGAGCAGCTCGTCGGCCAGCGGGTCGGCGGCCTGGTGGAGCGCGCCCTGGTCGGGGCGATGGCGCGCTCCCCCAACGCGGTGCTGGTCGACGACCTGCTGCGGGTGGTCGCCACCCACAAGGAGCCGCGGGGCCTCGCCCTCGCCGTCGAGGTGCTCGGCTGGCGGCGCGAGGCGGCGGCGGTGGAGCCGCTCCTGCGCCTCCTCGCCGACGGCGCCGCCCCCCGGGCCCGCCGGGCGGCCTGCGTGGCCCTCGGCCGCATCGGCGCCCCCGAGGCGACGGACGCCCTCGTGCCCCTCCTCGACGACCCGCCCCTCGCCGACGCGGCCAGCATCGCCCTGCTCCTCCTCGGCGACTGGCGCGGGGTCGACCACCAGGCCCAGGCGCTGGCCGCCGGCGAGGTGGATGTCTCCCGTCACGCCGGCGAGATCGTCGGGCGTCACGGCGGCCCCTCCTACCTGCTGCTCCTGTTCCACACCGCCGAGCGCGAGGGGCCGGCGGGGCTCGGCGCGATCCAGGGCCTCGGCTTCCTCGGCGACCCGCGGGCGGTGGAGCGCCTCGTCGACCTCACCGGCGCCCGCGACCCCCAGCGGCGCAAGGTGGCGAGCGGCGCCCTGGAGCTGATCACCGGCCACCGCGAGGACCCGGAGGAGTCCCTGCTCCGCACCCGCTGGGTGGAGTGGTGGGCCGCCCACGGCGACGCCTACCGGCCGGGCCTGCGCTACCGCGTCGGGCGCCTCCTCGACCCGGGGGTGCTCATCGACCGCCTGGGGCACGACGACGGCGTGGTGCGGCGCTCGACCTACGACGAGCTGGTCATCGCCACCGGCGAGCGCCTGCGCTTCGACCCCGACGGCCCCTACCGGGTGCAGCTCGCCCACCAGCGGGCGTGGCGGCGCTGGTGGAAGGCCCGCGCCGGCGACTTCCCGGCGGGACGGTGGACCTTCCACGGCGAGGACATCGGCTGATCCGGGGGGCGCTCGTCCGGGGGGCCGCTGTCAGCGACGCCTTCGCCGGGCGATGCCGCCGAGGGCCAGGGCGAGGGCGAGCAGGCCGCCGCCGGGCGCCGTCGCGCAGCCCCGTGGGGCGCGGGCGTCGCCGCCGTCCTGCGGCGGGGGACTGCCGTCGGCGTCGGGGCCCCAGGCCTCGGTCTCGCTCGCGGGCGCCTCCTCGTCGTCGAGGAGGTCCGAGGACACCTCGGGCGCGCAGTCCGGGTCGTCGGCGCCCCCGGCCCCGTCGCAGTCCTCGTCGCGCGGCGTGGCGCAGTCCTCGGGGGCCCGCGGCGAGACCTCCGGGTCGCCGTCGTCGCAGTCCCCGTCGGCCCAGCTCACGCCGTCGCCGTCGAGGTCGGGCGCGCCCTCCTCGATCCAGGACGGCGACAGCCAGACGTGCTCCTCGTCCGTCTCGCCGCCGTCCTCGCAGTCGATGCCGGCCTCGCCCCACCAGGCGGCGCCGTCCACGGCGAGGTCGGCGTAGAGGTAGGGGGGCTGCTCGGCCCAGGGAAGCACCGCCGTCCAGCGCCCCTCGCCCTCGGGCACCATCGCGGTGTCGAGGTCCCGGCCCACCAGCCGCACCTCGTCGACGTAGGGGGCGTCGTCGGCCGGGACGCGCAGCTCGACCTCGAGGGGCTGCCCGGTGGGCACCGCCAGCACCTCGCCCATCGTGCCGAGCTCGGCGCCGCCGGAGCGGAACGCGAGGGTCACCGGGATCACCGGGCCGCTGGTGGCGTAGGTGCGCCGCTCGACGATGGCCCGGTACAGGGCGCTCCGGTCGAAGACCTCCGTCTCGTCGAGCACGGCGATGGTGAGGCCGCCGCCGTAGGGGTGCTCGGGGTGCTCGCCGTCGGTGCCGCAGACCGCGCCGGGCCGGGTGTCGTGGCCGTCGGTGCCGCCGACGAAGCCGAGGGCCAGGTCGAAGGCATCGGGATCCAGCGCCCAGCGGACGGCGGTGAGGCGCCCGTAGCCGTTCCAGAGCGGGTCGAAGTCGGCATCGACCTCCAGGCTGTTGCCGTGCTCGCTGTAGACCTCGACCGCCGGCGCGAGGCGCTCGGCGCCGGCGACCTCGTGGCAGGACCAGTCCGTGCCCATGTCGCCGGCCATGCCCGGGTGGTGGGGCAGCAGCAGCACCGGCCCCAGGCGGTCCTCCAGGGAGGCGGCCCACTCCCAGATCGCCTCGCAGTCGGCGACCTCGGTGTCGACTCCGGCGAAGCGCACCGCGTCGAGGGTCCAGCGGGAGAGGTCGAGGCCGTCGTCGAAGGCGTAGAGGTTCTTGTGCCCGAGGGCGTGGCCGTTCTCGGTGAACCACAGCTCGGCGCCGGGCACGACGACCAGGCCGCCCTCCGGGTCGTGGGCTTCGGCCAGCGCGGCCTGCACCGCCGCCCACAGCTCGGGGCCGGCGCTCATCGCGCCGTTGGCGTGGTCGGTGACGGCGAGGAAGTCGAGGCCGGCCTCCCGCGCCGACTCGGCCAGCTCCGCCACCGATCCGCAGTCGGACCGGCAATTGCCGAGGTCGGCCGCCCCGCCGTCGGCCGAGGCGCCGGTGTGGGCGTGCAGGTCGCCCGCGTAGAACGCCCGGCCCTCGAAGTGCTCGGCGGCCATCGCCGCCAGCGCGCCGACCAGCAGCAGCATCCGACCCTCGGCGGTGGGGTGACGCCGATCAGGCTACATCGAAAAGGCCGGGGGCTGAAAGGGCCTTTTTTCATGCCCCTGACAACCGCGGCGCGGGGACCGCGCCCGCCGGGCCGGGCCGACGCCGCCGCGCCGGGCGGGTCGAGGAAGGCGGTCGGTGGAGCGTGATAGCTTCGTGCCATGGAGCGAAACCCGAGCCCTGCCACCGACCTCGTGGGGGCCTACCGGGCCTGTTCACCTCAGCCCCTCCCGCCGGACCACGCCTGGTACGTGGATCTCGGCCCGGCGCGCGAAGGGGACCTGCGCGGGGTGATGGAGCGCCGCTTTCGCAGCAAGCCGTCACCCGTGGCCGGGGTCGCGGGCCAGGAGGCCTGGCCCAAGGTCCTCTTCGTCGGCATGCGGGGCACCGGCAAGTCCACCGAGCTCAACGCGCTGGCCGCGCGGTTGAGGGACGCCTTCGAAGTCGTGCGCATCGAGGTGGACGACCGCCTGAACGCGACGGATTTCGACCTCTCCGAGCTGCTGCTCGCCATTGCGGTCGAGGTGGAGCGGCACTTTCGCGAGGTCGTGAATCGCCCGCTCGACGAGGCGTACCTGGGCGCCATCCAGAGCTGGTTCACCACGGTCACGCACGAAGAGGTCCGCGAGAGGCTGGCGGTGGTGCAGGCCGGCATGGATCGGGACCTGCCGCCCGCGGCCGGCTTCCTGGGATCGGTCCTGGGAATGCTCAAGGTCAGCAGCGCCGAGCGCGAAAAGGTCGTCTCGGCCTTGCGGCGCTTTCCCGGCGACCTGGTGAAGCTGTGCAACCGCCTGCTCGACGAGGCGGGGGGCCGACTCGAACCCGAGCGCGAGCTGTTGATCATGCTCGACAACCTCGATCGCTACGAGCCGGCGGTGGTCGACCGCGCGCTCGGAGGTGGGGCCGACCACATCCATGGCCTGCGGGTCAGCATGGTGCTCACGCCACCGGTGGACCTGCTGCTGAGACCGGTGGGGCCGCCCCTCAGCTCGGTCTACGCCACCGAGGTCATGCACGTGCCTGCGATTCGGCGCCCATCGGAGGCGCCGGGCACCCTCTCCGACCCCGGCGCCGCCCTCCTGCGCGAGCTGCTCGCCCGCCGCATCGACCTCGCGCGGGTTTTCGAAGACGGCGTGGTGGACGAACTGCTGCGGTTCTCCGGCGGCCACCCCCGCCTCCTGCTCGACCTCGTTCGGGAGGCCATTCTGCGGACGGGCGGTGATCGGGTGGGCCTCGACGCGGTGGACGCGGCGGTTCGGGCCCAGCTCACCCTGTTGCGCGACCAGGTGAACCTGTCGGGGCTGGTTCCCCTGCTGGCCGAGGTGCACCGCACCCGGCAGCTCGGTCACGATCAGCGCTACCTGCGGCTCCTGTTCAATCGCTGGGTGTTCAAGCACGACGGCCACGACTGGTACGCGGTCAACCCTCTCGTGCTCCGGGTGCCCGAGGTCGCGGATGCCATCGCCCGGCACGATGGGGCCTGAGGCGAGCGGGGCGCTGGACCTGGCGACCCGCCTGGTGGTGTTCGGCCGCGGCGGCTTCGACCTGGCCCTCATCGCGTTGCCCTCGCCCGCCGAGGAGGATGCCTTCGCCGATGCGCTGGGCCGGCGCCTCGCCGAGCGCGGCATCGCCCTGGCCACGCTCTCGGCGGACGATCTCGAGCCGGATCCCCTCGCGGCCCTGCGCGGTCTCGGGGCCGTGGAGGCGCTCCTGCTGAAGGGGCTGCACGCGGGGCACGCCGCGCTGGCCCGGCGCCTCAACGTCCAGCGCGACCGGCTGGTGGGGACCTGCCCCGTTCCGTGGGTGGTCGTCGGGCACCCCGAGGGCATTCGCACCCTGGCGGACGCGGCCCCGGACTTCGTCGACTTCGCGAGCTTGCACGTCGGGCTCGACGGCAGGTCGCCGCACCTCGGACCTCGGCCGGGCGCGGAACCGCGGCTTTCTACCGCCGACATCCCCTTCACCGGCGACCCGGTTCGCGACCGCCTGTGGCTGTCCGGCCGTTGGGACGAGCTCGCGGTTCGGCTTCGGGATGACCTTGCGCGGGATCCGGAGGACGTGCAGGCGCTCCGGCTCCTGGCGGAGCTCGAGAACGCGCGGGGCAGGCCGGACGAGGCGCGGAGGCTGCTGGACCGGGCGCTGAGGCTCGCCGAGCGGGCGGGTGACGAGCGGACGCGCGCCCTCTGTCTCGGACAGCTCGCCGGGATCCTCGCGATTCGCGGGGAGCTGGACGAAGCGCTGCGCATTCGCCGCGACGAGGAGCTCCCGGTCTACGAGAAGCTCGGCGATGCCCGGTCCCGCGCCATCACCCTCGGCTCGCTGGCCGACATCCATCGGGTGCGCGGGGAGGTGGACGAGGCGGAGCGGCTGCTGAGGGAGGAGGTGCTCCCGGTGCTCGAACGGCTCGGCGATGCCCGATCGCGGGCCGTCGCCCTCGGCGGCCTCGCGAACCTCCACCTGCTTCGCGGGGAGGTGGACGAGGCGGAGCGGCTGCTGAGGGAGGAGGTGCTCCCGGTGTTCGAACGCCTCGGCGACGTGCGCGAGTGCGCCTGGGTGCGGAGCCGGCTCGCGGCCATCCACCTGGTGCGCTGGGAGGTGGGCGAGGCGGAGCGGCTGCTGAGGGAGGAGGTGCTGCCGGTGTTCGAGCGCCTCGGCGACGTGCGCGGCCGCGCCGTGGCGATCGGCATGCTGGCCGACATCCGCCTGCTGCGCGGGGAGCTGGACGAAGCGCTGCGCATCCGCCGCGAGGAGGAGCTTCCCGCCTACGAGAAGCTCGGCGACCGGCGCGGGGCGTGGATCGCGCGCATGAACCTCGCCCTCACCCTGGACCTCCGGGGGCGGCCCGAGGACGCCCCCGAGGTCGCGCGCCTGTTGCGCCAGGCCCGCGACGCCGCGGCGGCGCACGGGTTCCCGCGCGACCGGCGGCATGCCGAGGAGCTCATGCGGCTGCTCGGCGTCGGGCCGGGCGAGGGGGGCGAATCCTGAACCCCGGCGGGCGGGCTCAGCCGATACGAAGCTTGTAGGGGTTCTTTTCCTTCTTGTCGTCCGCTTCCTTCTTGGCGGCGCGCGCCTTGTCGAGCCACTCCTTGAAGACCTCGTTGTCGGGCTCGAAATTGAGGGCGAACTGGATGTTCATCACGGCGGCGCCGAAATTCTCGTCGCGGAAGTCGCGGAGCGCCATCTTCCAGTACTTCTCGGCCTTGGGGTCGTGGGCGGCGTACTCGGGGTCGCCGCGGTGGCGGTCGGCCTGGGCGGCGGCGTCGGCCTCGTCGGTCATGCGGAGCTGGCCCTCCTCGAGGAGCTGGTCGTAGCGGGCGCGGCGCTCCGGGTCCTTGAGGCAGCGGTAGGCCTCGCCGACCAGGCGGTAGATCGCGTTGGCCTGGCGCTGGACCGCCGGGTCGCGGATCGCGGCCACCCGGTCGGGGTGCAGGCGGCGGCTCTCCCTGCGGAAGGCCTGGCCGACCTCCTCGGCGGTGCAGTCGCGCGGGAGGCGCAGGATGCGGTAGTAGTCGAGCTCGTCGAGGAGCTCGTGGAGGGTCTCGATCTCGACCTGGAACGCGAGGCGGCTGGACATGGCCCGAGCATAGCGCCGGCGGGGGCGGGACCCAACACCCCCGGGGGGCGCCGCGCCGGCGCCGCGGGGCCGGCGGTCGGCCCGCGCTCCCCGGGCGGCGATCCCGGGTGGCCTCAGCCCTCCCAGGCGCTCGGGGGGATGCCGATGAGGTCGGCGATGGCCTGGCGCTCGCCCTCGTCGGGGGTCTCCTCGCCGCGCTCCCAGCGCCCCCAGGCCCCGCGGGTGCCGCCGGGCAGGTCGCCGTGGGCCCGCAGCACGCGGTCGGCCTCGGCGCGGGTGTGGCCCTCGTAGCTGCGCCAGGCGTGCAGGGCGCGGCGCGCCCCCTCGGGGCCCAGGCCGGCGACGCTCCACCAGGCCCGCAGGGCGCGGGCCGGCCAGGTGTCGCGCATCCCGGTGTCGGCGGCCCGGTGGGCGGCGGCGACGAGGTCGGCGAGGGCGGTGCGGTAGCGCTGCAGGGCTTCGGCCAGCTCGCGGTGGCTTTCCATCGGGACCTCCGGGCGCCCATCGTACACTCCGCCGGCCCGGGGCGCGCGGCGGCGGCCCCCGGCTGGAGGGCGAATGGCGGCGATTGCGGTGCGGGCGGCGACGGCGGCGGACCTGGAACGGCTGGTGGCGGGCAACCTCGCCCTGGCGCGCGAGAGCGAGGGGCTGGCCCTGGACCCGGCGGTGGTCCGCGAGGGCGTCCGCGCCGTGCTCGCGGAGCTGTCCCGTCGCGAGGACCCGCCGGCCTTCTACCGGATCGCCGAGCTGGACGGCCGCGTGGCCGGCCAGCTCATGATCACGACCGAGTGGAGCGACTGGCGGGCGGGTTTCGCCTGGTGGTTCCAGTCGGTCTACGTCTGGCCGGAATACCGGCGCCGGGGCGTGTTCCGCGCCCTCTACGCGGCGGTGGAGGCCGAGGCGCGCGCCGCCGGCGCGGTGGGCCTGCGCCTGTACGTCGACCGCCGCAACGCCCGGGCCCGGGCCGCCTACGCGGCCCTGGGCATGGACGGCGAGCACTACCGGCTCTACGAGGCGATGTTCGACGGCTGAGCGGCGTGGCCGGCCGCGCTACCCGGCCGGCGGGGGCGGGGCGCCGGGCCGGCC
>WGAH01000725.1 GCA_015489145.1 Deltaproteobacteria bacterium | reverse complement strand
GTTTTTACGGCGCGACGGTGGTCACAGCCCATGCCCCGCGTTAGAGGGGATTGAAACTAAGACTGGCGGCCATGCACGAATATTGAGTACGTTGTCGCAGTGGGTCACAGCCCATGCCCCGCGTTAGAGGGGATTGAAACTAGCCGGCCTCATGGGCCACCTCCCGCGCCGCGCGGGTGAACACGTCACAGCCCATGCCTCGCGTTAGAGGGGATTGATGCTCCAGCCCGACCGTCCAGTCGGGACGGGGGCGGGGCTCTTTTCGACGGGTTTCCCGCTCGCCCGGCTCCTCCCATCGTTCGCCCACCGGCACGTCGTCGTCCTGCCTTCCGCCGATCAATCGGCCGTTCCCACGCGCGAGCATCCCGGCCAGGCCGTGCTCCTCGGCGGCCGGTGCTCCGCGTGTCGCCGGGCGCCGAAGCGCTCGCGCCGGCGGGTCGCCGGAACCACCCACCCGCCGGATGGTCCGTACCCGGAAGAGAACGCCCCTCGGTGGAAGGCATCGCGAAGACAACCCGGCCGAGTGGAACGAATTGCGAAGAGAAGCGGCCCGGATGGAATTCGGGGACGCGGCGAGGCGTCGAAAACCCGCGTTTTCTCGTCGGCGATGCGCGCGGACCTTCCATCGCCGCCGGTTCTCTTTCGCCGGCATTCCATTCCCGGCACTTCTGTTCCGCTGGCGATTCCCTCGCCCGCCGGGGCGACCCGCCGGCGGGCGACGGCGAGATGCCGGCCAGGGGGCGGCGGTCCTCCCGCGCGCCTCGCCGCCTCCTGCCGCGAAGGCCCGGCGCGCCTGGCGCGCGAAGGCCCGGGCCCGGCGGGTGCCGGTCGCGGCCTGGCGCAACGGCGCCCGCCGGCGATGCGCCCGCCGGGCGCTACGGCTCCAGGCCCGCCCGGCTCCGGCGCCGGTAGGCGGCGTAGCGGTGCTCGACGGTGCGGATCGCGAGCCACCAGGCGAGGCAGTCGGCCTCGGGGCTTCCGGGCTCGGCCTCGGCCAGGCGCGCGACGAGCTCCCGCGTCGGCGGGTCGCCGAGCAAATCCACCGATCTCGGCCCGAGCTCGAAGCCCATGGCCCGGCGCAGGCCCGGCGCCTGGTCCCAGGCCCCGCGAAACCGTCTCGCCAGCCATTCCCGCAAGCTCCGGCGATCCCGCCGGGCCATGCGGGCCCGGTTCTCGTCCGGCGGGGGCTCCGCCCTGTC
The DNA here is from genome assembly GCA_015489145.1 of Deltaproteobacteria bacterium. Taxonomy (GTDB): domain Bacteria; phylum Myxococcota_A; class UBA796; order UBA796; family UBA2385; genus S143-5. Next base: position 942 of record WGAH01000725.1, on the reverse strand, counting down.
CGCGCCCCGGCGCCGCCGGGCGAGCAGGGCGAGGGACTCCCGCAGCCGCGGCACGCCGCCGGGCAGCTCGGCGCCCACCGCGGCCACCGCCGCCTCGATGCGCGGCTCCACCTCCTGCCGCAACACCCGCCCGGTGACCGCCGCCTCGGCCCGGGCCTCCGCCTCCGGCGTGGCGTCCCGCGCCGGCGCCCAGGACGCCTCGGGGTCCTCCCGCAGCGCCTCGCGCTCGATCCGCCGGTGGCGATCGATCGCCACCTGCTCGACCTTCATCGCGATGACCGCCGCGATGCGGCGCACCGACTCGGGCTCGCGCAGGAGCTTCACGACGACTTCCTGCACGACGTCCTCGATTTCCGCCTCGGCGGCGAGGCCGCGCAGGCGGCGCCGGGCGGCGCGTTCCACCGCCTGGTGGACGACCGCCCAGGTTTCGTTCAACACCGCGCGCGGCACGGGTTCCCCCCGGGACGCCCGGGTGATCAGGTTCCAAGCTTCTTGCAGCTTCATCCTTGCCTCCATTGAAATGAACGAGGGGAGCGGGCGGGGCGCCGTCGGGCGGGCGCGCCCCCGACCGGCTCCAGGCGCCAGCCCGAGCCGGTGGACACGAGGCGCAGGGTGCGGCCGAGGACCGCGAGCCCCCGGCGCGCCCCGGCGGTGGTGGCCGCGACCGTCTTGGCGGGCCCCAGCGCCAGGCCGGCGCGGCGGTGGACGGCGTCGAGCCAGGCGAGCACCCGCAGGGGCGTCGGCTCGACGGCGGCGACGGTGAGGTCGTCGCCGTACCGGACCCAGCCGACGACGGGCGGCGCGCCCGGGCCCGGCGCGGCGAGGCCGCGGTCCACGGTCGCCGCCATGAACAGGTTGGCGCGGGGGGCGGGGCGTGCCCCAGGGCGCGCCGCTGTCGCCCCTCCTCGCCAACCTGTTCATGGCGGCGACCGTGGACCGCGG
>WGAH01000724.1 GCA_015489145.1 Deltaproteobacteria bacterium | reverse complement strand
ACGAGGTGGAGGTGCTCGGGCAGCTCGCCGCCGCCGAGGCCCTTCCCGACCCCCACGCCTCGGCCGACGCCCTGCGCGCCATCGTCGCCGCCCACCCGGACATGCTCGACGCGCGCATCTCGCTGGCGCTGGCGCTGGCCGCCGCCGGCGACCCCCGCGGCGCCTACGAGGCCTGCCTCGCCGTGCTCGAGCGCCAGCCCGACCACCCGACCGCCCTGGCCGACGCGGCCATCCTCGCCCGGCAGCTCGGCGAGGCGGACGCGGCCATCGAGCTGGCCCGGCGCATGGAGGCGATCAACCCCGACGACGCCCGGGGCTACCGCATCGAGGCCGCCGTCTGGGTCGACCGCGAGGACGCCGCCGAGGTGGCCCGGGTGACCGAGGCCGGGCTGCACGCGGAGCCCACCGACCCCAACCTGCACTACCTCCTCGGCCTCGCGCGGGTGCAGCTCGGCGACTACGACGCCGCCATCGAGCACCTCGAGGCCGCCCGCCGCTACGGCACCCACGCCACCGACGTGCCGATGTGGATCGGCATCGCCCACGAGCGCGCCGGCCGCGTCGACGCGGCCAAGGCCGCCTACGAGGAGGCGATGCGGGCCATGCCCGACGACCCGCGCCCGGCGGCGATGGCCGGGGTGATGCTGTGGAAGGCCGACCGCTGCCCGGAGGCCCGGCGCTTCCTCGTCAACGTCGCCGGCCGGGGCTGGGGCCGCGACCCCCAGGTGCGCGAGGCCCTCGCGGCCTGCTCGCCGAAGAAGGACGGGCGGTAGCCGTGAACGCGCGCCTCCCCCTCGCGGCCGTCCTCCTCGCCGCCTGCTCGGGCGGTCCCCCGGAACCGCCGGTGGAGGGAGCGGCCCTCCTCGAGGCGACCACGCGCTTCTTCGGCGCCCAGCGGAGCGGCGCGGCGCGAAACCGGCTTCGGGAGCCCGGGCAGACCTGCTTCACCCGCGACGGCGAGACGGTCGGCGCCGACCTCTCCGGCGGGTGGCACGACGCCGGCGACCACCTCAAGATCACGGCGACCACCGCCTGGGCCGCCTACGTCCTGATGGCGGCGGCCGAGCGCTGGCCGGCGGCCCGTGTGGACGAGGACGACGAGAACTACGGGGGCTCGGCCAACGGGCGGGCCGACCTGCTCGATGAGGCCGCCGTCGCCGTGGACTACCTCCTCCGGGTGCGGCTCGACGACGAGCGCCTGGTGCAGATGGTCGGCGACGAGAGCGACCACGAGGTCTTCGTGCCCTGCACCGTGCAGCAGGACCTCGACCCGGCGCTCGGGGGCGAGCCCCGGCGCGTCTGGACCGACGGCGCCGCCGACGTGGCCTTCATGGCCGCCGCGGCCCTGGCCCGGGCCGCCCGCGTCTACGGCGACGACCCGGAGCTGGCCGCCGCCGCCCTCGACGAGGCCCGCGCCCTGTGGGCCTTCGGGGAGGCGCACCCCGGCGTCACCGACAATCCCTTCTACCCCTCGGATTCCGCCGACGAGGAGCGGTGGTGCGCGGCGGTGGAGATCGCCCGGACCACCGGCGAGGAACTCGCGGTCGACCCTCCGGGGGAGGCCTGGGATCCGCCCGGCTGGAGCACCCCCACCGACCTCTGCCGCGCCTCGGCGGCCGCGGCGGGGCTTCCCTACGGCGAGGCGGCCTGGGCCGACAGCGTGGCCGGCTACCGGGAACAGGTCTCCTCCGAGCCCGAGGTCGAGGGGCTCGCCTGGTTCTGGGACTGGGGCAGCCTCGCGCCCGCCGCCGGGGCCGCGCTGTCGGCGGCGCTGTACGCCGAGGTCACCGGCGATGCCGACGCCGCCGACTTCGCGCGGGGGCAGCTCGCCTGGATCACCGGCGCCAACCCCTACGACCGGTCCTTCGTCGTCGGCGTCGGCGAGAACCCGCCCGAACGCCCCCACCACGCCGACGCCTACGGCCACGCCGACCTCGACACCGACTGGAGCCTCCCCTTCGCCCACGAGCTCACGGGCGCGATGGTGGGCGGCCCGACGGTCGAGGCCTTCGACGTCACGGAGGCGGGCTACGCCGACGACATCGAGGACTACGTGGGAAACGAGGTGGCGCTCGACTACGACGCCCCCCTCGTCGCCCTCGCCGCCTGGTGGGCCGGCTCCTGAGGCGGCTCAGGGCCGCGGCGCGTCGCGGGTCCAGGGGAGCCGCCCGGGCTCGAGGGCGAAGAAGCGCGGGTCGTCGCACACGCGGGCGATGCGGGCCGCGTCGGCGTCGATGCGGGCGGGCACGCGGCGCACCGTCCCGACCGAGACGCCGGTGAAGCGGGCGATCTCCGAGGCCGACAGGTCCGTGAGCGCGCGCAGGGCGGCGAGGAGCCGGCGGCGGTGGGGACCGGAGTCCCGCAGCTCCGCGACGGGGAGCCGGGTCAGGCTGCTCGTCGCCCGGAGGACCGCGGCGGGTGGGTGGCTTCCGGGCCGCGCCGCCGGAATGGGGCAGCCGACGAGCCCGGCGTCGGCGTCCTGGCCGACGTAGGCGAGCAGCTCCTCGGGCCGGGCGACCGGACGCCGGGCCGGCGGGATGGCGAGGCCCAGCGAGTCGCGCAGCGTGGAGAAGGGCCAGGCCAGCGGATCGGCGACGAGACCGGCGCGCACGGGGTTGAGGTAGATGTAGCGAACCGTGCGCCGGGCGTGGACCCGGTTGGCCACCCGGGTGGCGTAGGGGTCGCGGGACCACACGGCTCCCGACGCGCCCCGGGCGTGGTTGCGGGCGAGGGCATAGGCCCGCAGCGCCCGACCGAGGGGGCCCTCGGCCTCCGGCGGCGCGAGCAGGTGGACGTGGTCGGGCATGAGGACCAGGGCGGTGACCGCCGGCACGCGGCTCACGATGGCGCGCCAGAGCCGGCCGGCCTCCACCCAGTCCCGGAACAGGATGGTGCCGCGAGCGGCTCGGGGGGTGAAGTGCATCATGCCGGGAGGTAAAGCAAGAACCGTGCCGGCTCGGGTCTGGCCGAATCCCGGCGTTGAACCGTCTCCCGGCGCCTGGACCTTCGTCGATTCGACGAAGGTCGGGGGCGACCTTCGTCGGACTTTCGTCGGACCTTCGTCACCCGGGCGCCGTCGTCGCGGGTGCCCGGGGGCTAGCAAGACGGTGCCAGTTGTCGACAACCCCGCCGGATTCGATCGGCCTCGGAAACAAGCCCCGTCACGATGCTAGGGGTCTGGGCTCCTGCAGGCGGAACGGCGGGGGTACGGGGCCGAGCCGGAACGGTGAAACGCCGGTTTTCGGCGCGCAGCGCCGGCCCCCCCTAGCATCGTGAGGGGGGTTGTTCGGCCGGGCTAGCATCGAGCGGGGGGTTGTCGACGACCCCCGCGAAAATGCTCGGGGGCGGCGCGTTTCGGGAGGGGCGGCCCCCGCTTCGGGCCGGGTTCCCG
>WGAH01000723.1 GCA_015489145.1 Deltaproteobacteria bacterium | reverse complement strand
CTGTGGAGCCGGCGGTCGGCGCCGCGTCGGCGGAGCCTTCCGGGTCCGAGCCGGAGCCCGCGCGCGCGGAGCCGGCGGTCGCCCCCGAGGCGGCCGACGCCCTGTCCCGGGCCTTCGCCGCGTCGATGGGCGCCGCCCCGGAAGCCGCCGCGTCGCCGGAGGAGTCCGCCGCGGTTCCGGAGGAGCCCGCCGCGGTTCCGGAGGAGCCCGCCGCGTCGCCGGAGGAGCCCGCCGCGTCGCCGGAGGAGCCCGCCGCGTCGCCGGGCTGGACGGTGCTCGGGGGCGGCGCCGCCGAGGCGCCTGCCGCCGAGGCCCCCGCCGGGGAGGACGCTCCCGGGCCAGCCGCCCCCGCCCCCGAGGACGCGGTCGCCGACCTCGGCGAGGCGCCGCCGGAGCCGGCCGCGCCGGAGGCCCCGCCGGCCGACACCCACCTCGACCGCCTCCTCGTCGACGTCTCGGCCAGCGAGGTGCGCCTCACCGTCCGCCTCTCGGGCGCGCCGGTCCGGCCGCGCACCCGGCAGGTCGACACCGGCGATCCGGCCGTGCCCACGCGCTACACCGTGCGCCTCCCCGACACCGATTCCCGCCTCGGCTTCTCCGAGCTCCCCGTCGGCTCCGACCTCGTCAGCCGCGTCCGCCTGCGCCGGTCGGAAACCGAACTCGACCTGGTGCTGGATTCGCCCCTCTCCACGACCCCGGTCATCTCCCTGGCGTCGACGGCGGACGGCTTCGTCATTACCGTGCGTGCCGGCTGGATCGATCCGATCCCCTAGCCCGCCCGCCGCTCGGCGCCGTCGCTCGCCGCCTCCACCCAGGACCGCCAAGGGGGCACTCGTGGCCGCTTCCTCCCGACCGCTCGCCGCGTTCCTGCTGGCCTTCCCGGCGGCCTCCGCCCGGGCGGCCGGGGTGTCGGTCGAAGACGATCCCACGGTCGAGGGCGACCCGGCCTTCGAGGGCGAGGAGCGCATCGAGATCCTCCCGGAGGCCCTGCCGGTGGCGCCCGAGGAGGAGGTTGCCACCGACGAGGAGGCCGCCGCCGACGTCCCGGTCGACCCGGCCGAGCTGGCGCGTCGCCTCGACGCCCTGTCCTCTCGCCTCGACGCCCTGGAACAGGCCGACGTGGACCGCGCCGAGCAGGCGGCCATGCGCGACCGCATTCGCGCCCTGGAGGCCGCCGTCGACGACCTGGTCGAGGAGCGCCGCGATCGCGGGGGGCTCGCCGCTCCCCACGACCCGACGCCCCGCTTTCACGCCGACCTGGCCGCGGATCTCGACGATCCCGGCACCGGCCGCCCCGGCTTCGCCCTCGGCGAGCTGCGGGGAGCGGCCGTCGCCTGGCTGGGGAGCGGCGCCCGGGCGCGGGTCGAGCTGGCGGCGGCGTCCACCGACGCCGGCCTCGACCTCGCCGTGGATGTCCTCGAGATCGAGGGTCGGGCGGGGCCCCTGCTCACCCTCGGCGCCGGGAAGACCTACGCCCCCCTCGGCTACCAGGCGGTCGCGATGCCCAAGGGCGCCCACGGCATCGACCGGGTGGCCCTTCCCCTGGTGCTGACGCCCGCGTCCCGGGGGGGCGCGCTGCCGGTGCACCACGTCGGCGCCTGGGCGACCTGGGCCCAGGACACCGGCCTGTGGCGGGTGAGCCTGTCCGGCGGGGTGGGCAACGGGCGCGGGCGGCGGCTGGACGCCAGCGCCGACGCCGGCGACGAGGCGGCCGGAAAGGCGGGTTACGGAAGCCTGCGCGTCGCCGGCCCCGGCGGCTTCGAGGTCGGCGGCACGGCCTGGGTCGATCGCGTCGAGGCGGGGCGCATCCTCGACGACCCCCTCGCCTGGACGGCCGGCTCCGGGGACGCCGCCGCGCCCCGCGTGGCGAGCGCCACCGACGAGGTGATCGGCGCCGCCTGGGCCGCCCTCGACCAGCGCCGGGTACGCCTCGTCGCCGAGGCGGCCCTCGTCAGCCACACCGCCGACGGCGCGACCACCCGCAACCTCGACGGCGACCTGCTCGCGGCCTGGTCGGCGCCGCCGCTCACGCCCTACCTCGCCGTCGACCGGATCGAGCAGCGCGCCGGCGACCCGATCTACGCGGCGATGGGGCTGGCGCGCACCGTCACCTGGTACCACGCCGGCCTGCGGTGGGACGCCGCCGCCGGCCTGGCCCTCAAGGGCGAGCTGGGCTGGCTCGACCTCCGCGAGGACGGCGCCGCGGCTTCCGCCGGCTCGCCCACCTGGCGGCTCCAGGCCGCGGCGGGGTTCTGATGCGCTCCCGCCTCGCCGGACTCCTGGCCGCCCTCGCGCTCCTCGCCGCCCTCCTGCCGCTCCGGGCGCCCGCCGGCGAGGCCGCGCCGGTGCTCCTCGTGTTCACCAGCGTCGACGACGCCCGCGCCCGCGCCGTGGTCGACACCTTCCGGCAGCAGGTCGACTTCGCCGTCCAGCTCTCCTACGACATCAGCGGGGCCGAGCTGTCGCCCTACGCCCTGAGCGACCGCCTGCGCGGCTTTCGCGCCGACCTCATCCTCGCGGTGGGCGACGACGCCCTCGCGGCGGTCGGGCGCGAGTTCCTCGGCGCGCCGGTGCTCTACGCCGAGGCGCGGCCGACCCGCCTGACGGCCTCCCGCCGCGACCTCCTCGGCATCGCCCCCTGGCCGGACCCGATGACCGGCGTGCCCCGCCTCGCCCAGGCCGTGCCCGGCCTGCGCCGCCTCGGCGCCGTGCGCCTGGCCGACACCCCCGAGGACGACCCCTGGTGGCGCCGGCTCCGGCTCGCCTGCGAGACGGCGGGCGTCGAGCTCCAGCTCGCCACCGCCGGCGGCCCCGAGGAGGCCGCCTCCGCCGCCCTCGGCCTCGCCCGCACCGCCGACCTGCTGTGGCTGGTCGACGTGCCGGGGCTCTGGAACGGCCGGGCCCTCGGGCGGGTGCTCCAGGACGCCTGGGAGCGCCGCCTCCCCGTCGTCGGCTTCGACCGCCGGCAGCTCCACGCCCCGGCTCCCGCGGCGATGGTGCTCCTCCCCGACCCGCGCGCCGTCGGCCTCGCGGCGGCGGAGGTCGCCCGGCAGGTGCTCGCCGAGCGCATTCCCGTCGAGGACCTCGCCGTCCCCCGCGTCGAGTCGCGCCTCTACGGCAACCGCCTCGCCCTGCGCCGCGCCCGCCTCGCCCCCACCGCTCGGGCGGCGGAGGCCTTCGACGGCTGGGAGGACGAGGAGTGAGCCGCCCCACCAGGAGTGCCCCATGAACCCGTCCCGCCTCGGCGCCCTCGCGGCCCTGATCGCCCTCGCCGGGTGCAAGGACCGCTCCGAGACCCCCGCCATCGAGTACCTCACCGTGCGCGACGCCATCGACCTCGGCGCGACCGCGTACGACGACCCGCTGCCCTCGGGGACCTGGTCGCTCGCCAACGCCGGCGGGTTGACCCTGCTGGTGAGCACCCTCGGGCTGGAGGGCGAGGGGGCGGACTACCTCGACCTGTCCGGGGTGGCCGACTACACCGAGGTGCCGCCCGAGGACACCGTCACCTTCACCGTGAGCCTCGCCGACGACCGGGAGGCCTGGGACGGCGGCGACTACGCCGTCTCGCTGAACGTCGAGATCGGCGCCTTCTACGACGACCCGCGCACCTGGAGCCGCGACCCCTCCTGGACCGCCGAGGAGGTCGCGGTGCCGATCACCTTCAGCCTGCTGTGCGACCTCGACGGGGACGGGCTGGAGGCCGCCGACTGCGGCGGGGAGGACTGCAACGACGCCGACGCGGGGATCGCCGCCTGGTCCGAGGAGGTCTGCGACGGCACCGACAACGATTGCGACGGCGAGGTGGACGAGGACGACGCCGTCGACGCGACCTCCTGGTACCGCGACCGGGACGGCGACGGCTACGGGGTGGAGGACGACGCGGTGACGGCCTGCGAGCCGCCCTCCGGCTACGTCGCCGAGGCCGGCGACTGCGACGACGCCACCGTGAACGTGGCGCCCGGCACCGTCGAGACGGACGACGGCCGGGACGAGGACTGCGACGGGCTGGTGGACGAGACCTTCGTCGACGTCGGCGACCTCGTGATCACCGAGCTGATGGTGGACCCGGCCGGCTCGGATCGCGGCGGGGAGTGGTTCGAGGTGCTCAACGCCTCCAGCCGCGACCTCGACCTGTCGGGCTGGCTGTTCGAGGTGGACGACGGCGCCGCCGACCCCGTCGCCTTCGCCGTCTCCCCGGACGCCGGGGTGGTGCTGGCCCCCGGCGGCATCGCCCTGTTCTGCCAGGACGCCGACGCGCTGCTGGCGCGCGCCCCGCAGCTCGACTGCGCCTACGCCTACGGGGTGGCCGACAACGGCTTCGCAGACGGGCCCACGGGTCCCGCCGCCGACGACGGCTGGGTGCTGCCGGGCAGCGGCACGCTGACGGTGGACATGGACGGCTCGCCCATCGACACGGTGAGCTGGGACGCGGAGGCCTGGGGCGTGGGCGAGGGCGCCTCGCTGGCCCTGGACCCGGACGCGGCCGACGTGGCCTCCAACGACGACCCGGCGAACTGGTGCGCCGGCGCCTCCGCCTACGACGGCGAGAACCTCGGCTCCCCCGGCGAGGCGAACCCGGACTGCGCCGGGGCCCGGTAGGGCCTGGCGGGACCTACCGCGCCGCGGCCCGCGCCAGGTTCGCCCGCGCCACCGGGTCGTCGGGGGCCAGGGCGACGGCGCGCTCGCAGGGCTCCCGGGCGGGGCGCCCGTCCGCGAGGGCCACGGCGCACCAGGTCGCCCACAGGGCGGGCAGCTCGGGGGCGAGGCGGCGGGCCGCCCGGAGCGCCGTCCAGGCCCCGGTCGGGTCGCCGGCGCGGGCCCGGGCCTCGGCGAGGGCCACCTGGAGCTCGGCCGATCCCCGGTCGGCGCGGGCGCCGGTCTCGAGCAGGCCCCGCGCCTCCGCCACGTCTCCCCGGGCCAGCAGCAGGCGGCCGAGCTGGAGGCTCGCCCGGGGATCGCCCGGTCGCCGCGCCAGCACCGCCCGCCAGGCGGCCTCGGCGCGGTCGAGGCGACCGGCCATCGCCTCGGCGTCGCCCCGCAACTGGAGGAGGTCCGGGTCGCCGGGCAGGCGCTCGAGGGCCTTTTCGGCGGCCCGGGCCACCGCGGCGGGGCCCTCGCCGGCGTGCTCGGCGTGGACGAGCGCGGCGAGGGCGGCCCCGTCGGCGGGGTCGGCCGCCAGCGCCTCCCGGGCCTCCCGGGCCACCACGTCCAGGCGGCCCTCGGCGGCGAGGCGCGCCCAGGCCTTTTCGCGGGCTGGCCGGTAGCCCGGGTCGAGGCGGCGGGCCCGGGCGAGGGCCTCGGCGGCCTCGGCGTCGCGGCCGAGCGCCTCGAGGGCCAGCGCCCGGTTGGTCGGGTGCGAGGGGTCGGTCGGGTCGAGGGCCTCGGCCCGGGCGAAGGCCTCGGCCGCCTCGGCGTAGCGCCCGGCGTAGTGCAGGAGGTCGGCGAGGCGCACCACCGCTTCCAGGTCGGCGGGGTCCTCGGCCAGCACCGCCCGGTAGAGCGCCACCGCGCCGTCGGCGTCGCCGGCGGCGAAGCGGGCGTCGGCGGCGTCCATGCGCGCGAGGAGGGCGATGCGGTCGCGCGGGTCGGGCGGGGGACCCCCGGCCGGTGTCGCCTCCCCGCCGAGGTAGCCGAGGGCTTCGAGGCGGGCCCGGGTGGCGGCGTCCAGCGCGCGGCCCGGCGCGTGGGGGGCGTCGGGGAAGCGCTCGTCGAGGATGCGCTGGAGCCCGGCCACCTCGGCGGGGCGCCGCGCCGCGAGATCCCGGATCTCCGCCGGGTCGGCGGCCACGTCGTACAGCTCCGTCGCCGCCCCCTCGATCAGCTTCCAGCGCCCGTCGCGCACGCCCCGCAGGGGGGCCCAGCCGTGGTGCAGCTCGCCGGCGAGGCACTCGAAGTAGATCGGCTCCGGCTCGGCCGTCGCCCCGCCCCGCACCAGCGGCGCCAGGCTTCTCCCGCTCATGCCCTCCGGCGCCGGGACCCCGAGGAGGTCGAGAAGCGTCGGGGCGAGGTCGCGCAGCGAGACCGGCGCCTCGACCCGGAGGCCCGGGGGCGCGCCGGGGGCCCGCACCGCCAGGGGCACGCGCAGGGTGGCGTCGTAGACGAGGATGCCGTGGGTGGCCTCGCCGTGCTCGCCGAGGGACTCGCCGTGGTCGGCGGCGACCGCGACGACCGTGCGTTCCGGGTCGCGCCGGGCGGCCCAGCCGTCGAGCAGGTCGCCGACCACGCGGTCGAGGAAGGCCACCTCGGCGTCGTAGGGGTCGGCGAAGCGGCCGCGCTCGGGTTCCGGGGCCGCGTAGGGGGCGTGGGCGTCGAACAGGTGGACCCAGAGGAACACGGGCTCCGGGCCCGCGCCGTCCAGCCAGTCGAGGGCCGCCGCCACCACCGCGTCGCCCCGCCGCCGGCCGTACTGGAAGGGGCCGTCGGCGCCGGACTCGCCGACGGCGTCGTCGTAGACGGAGAACCCCCGGTCGAGGCCGGTGGCGTGGTCGAGGACGGCGGCGCCGACGAAGGCCCCGGTGCGCCAGCCCCGGTCGGCCAGCAGGGCCGCGAGGGTCGGGGACGCCTCGCCGAGCGCGAAGCCGCCGTTGTCGCGCACGCCGTGCTCGGTGGGCAGCAGCCCGGTCATCATCGTGGCGTGGCTCGGGAGCGTGAGGGGGGCCGGGGCGAAGGCGGCGGCGAAGGCGGCGCCTCCGGCGGCGATGCCGTCGATGCGCGGCGTCGGCGGCCCGGCGTCGCCGAGGAAGGAGAGGTGGTCGGCCCGGGTGGTGTCCAGGGTGATCAGCAGCAGGTCGGGCGGCGGCGGGGCGGCGCAGCCCGCGAGGCACAGGGAGAGGAGGCCGAGCCGGGCCGGGCGGCGGAAAGGGCGGTGGGGCCGGCGCATCGGCGGGTCGATCAGAAGAAGTCCGCGATGAACTGCGCCACGGCGGCGATGTCCTCGTCCGAGAGGCGGGCGGTGGCGGCCTGCATCATGCGGTTGTGGTCGTTGGTGCGGCGGCCCTCGCGGTAGTCGGTCATCGTCTTGACCGTGTAGTCGGCGTTCTGCCCCACGATCAGGGGAAAGCCGCCCCAGATGATGCCCGGCCAGCCGCGCCCGCGGGCGCCGTGGCAGCCGACGCAGGGCGGGACGTGGGCCTCGGGGCGACCCTCGAAGTAGAGGACCCGCCCCTTCTCGGCGGCGGCCGGGTCCTGGGCGCCGGGCTGGATTTCCCGCTCGGCGTACCAGGCGGCGAGGTCGGCGAAGTCCTGGTCGGCCATGCCCTCCACCGCCGGCGCCATCATCGGGTCCTGGCGGCGGCCGTCGCGGAAGTCCTGGAGCTGCTTGAAGGTGTGCTCGGCGATCTGCCCGGCGAGGCGCGGCCAGTTCGCCACCGGCGTGTTGCCGTCGGCCCCGTGGCAGCCCGCGCAGCTCCCCCGGGCGAGCTCCTCGCCGTGAACCGGGTCGCCGTCGGGCATGGCGGGGGCCTCCTCGTCGGCCTGGGCGGCGGGGGCGGCGCAGCCCGCGAGGCACAGGGAGAGGAGGCCGAGCCGGGCCGGGCGGCGG
>WGAH01000722.1 GCA_015489145.1 Deltaproteobacteria bacterium | reverse complement strand
GGGCGATCATCGCGCCGTTGTCGGTGCAGCGCTCCCGGGGCGGCAGGTGGACCTCGAGCGGCAGGGCGGCCACGCGCTCCCGGAGGCGGCCGTTGGCGGCCACGCCCCCGCCGAGGGCGACCCGCCGCACCCCCGTCCGCCGGGCGGCCCGCTCGATGCGGTCGCAGAGCACGTCGACCACCGCCTCCTGGAAGGAGGCGGCCACGTCGGCGTCCCCGGCGCGGTCCGGCCGGGCGAGGTGGTTTCGCACCGCCGTCTTGAGGCCCGAGAAGCTCAGGTCGAGGGGACGCCGCTCGATCAGGCCCCCGCGCCGGCGCACCGGCGGCGGTCGGCGCCCCGGCGGGAGCTGCCGCCCGGGCCCGCCGGGCACCCGCGGGGCCGGCCGGGGAAAGGCCACCGCCGCCGGGTCGCCCCCCCGGGCGAGGCGCTCGACGGCCGGCCCGCCGGGGTAGCGGAGGCCGAGGAGCCGGGCCACCTTGTCGAAGGCCTCGCCGGCGGCGTCGTCGATGGTCTGCCCGAGGATCTCGTACTTCCCCACGTCCCGGGCGAGGTACAGCGCGGTGTGCCCGCCGCTGACGACCAGCGCGAGGAAGGGGAAGTCCGGGGGCTCGGGATCGAGCAGCGGGCTGAGGAGGTGGCCCTCCAGGTGGTTGACGCCGACGAAGGGCACCCCCCAGCCGGCGGCCAGGGCCTTGCCGAAGGTGAGCCCCACCAGCACGGCGCCGACCAGGCCCGGGCCGGCGGTGGCGGCGACGGCGTCCGGGCGCTCCAGGCCGGCGCGGTCGAGGGCGGCGCGCGCGGCGACGACGACCTTCTCGGCGTGGGCCCGGCTCGCCAGCTCGGGCACGACGCCGCCGTAGGCGACGTGAACCCCCTGCCCGTGCACCACGTCGGCGAGGAGCCCGTCCGCCCCGACCACCCCGGCGGCGGTCTCGTCGCAGCTCGTCTCGATGCCCAGCACGTTCATGCGGGCGTCCTACCCGCCCGCGCCCGGCCGCGCGACCCTCAGGCGACCTTGCTGTAGGGGTGACCCAGGGCGTCGTTGAGGCGCACCAGCGTGTCGACCAGCCGCGGGAGGGCGCGCTGCAGCGAGGCGTCCCCGATGAACTCGACGCCGAGCACGTAGCGGGGCATCAGCCCCCCCGGCAGCCGGTGGAGGCGCACGGCGCGGCCGTGGACGTTGACCGGGTGGTCGTCGAGGGTGAGGTAGAGGCGGGCCAGCTCGCCCACCCGGACCCGGCGCGCCTCGAAGGGGCCGAGCAGGGCGGCCACCCCGCTCAGCGAGATGTCGTAGACCGGCCGCTCGTCGAGCTCCCATCGCCCCTGCCCGTGGGCGACGAGGGTGACGGGAATGTCCGGGACCGGCGGCAACCGCACGAAGTCCCGGCGGCGACCGGGGTCGGCGAGGGCGCGCCAGATCGCCTCGAGGTCGTAGCCCGGCGCGAGGTCGTTCACGGAAGCGGTGGGATCGGTCGTCATGCCCGGATCATCGGCCCGGACGCGGCCGGTATTGAGGGGGATGCGCCCCCTCCCCCCGCGCGGATCAGTGCCGGACCCGGGGGAGGTAGGTCGCGTAGTCGAAGCGACCGGCGTCGCGCGGCCCGCCGTGGCACTGCCGGCAGGTGGCCTCGTCGGGAGCGCGGCGCATCCTCGCCGCCTTGGGGTCGGCGACGTGGTCGCGGCCCGGCCCGTGGCAGTTCTCGCAGCCGACGTCCTCGAGGCCGTGGACCGCGGTGGGGGAGCGGGGCCCGGCCTCGTCGTGGGCGCCGGTGACGTGGCAGGCGTAGCAGTCCCGGTCGAGCTGCCGCTGCTCCCGCACGAGCGCGTCGTAGGCGTGGGCGTGGGGGGTGCCCGCCCACTGCGCGTACTGCTCGGCGTGGCAGCCCCGGCAGGGCACCGAGCCGACGTAGGGGCCCTCGTAGCGGGCGGCGCGCTCCCCGCGCTCCAGCGCCGCCACGTCCGCCTTGGCCGCCTCGACCAGCCGCAGGGTGGCGTCGTCGTCGGGCACGTCCGCGCCGAGCGGGCGCAGGGCGTTGCTGAGCGGGTGGCGGGGCCCCGCTCCCTCGGCGGTGGCCGCCGCGAGCTGCGCCTTCAGCTCGGCGAGCTGGTCCTGCACGTGTTCCAGTCGCCGCCGCGCCCGGGCGCGCGCGCCCTCGTCGCGGGCCTCGGCGAGCTGCTTGCGGACGGCGGCCAGGCGCCGCTCGGTGCGCTCGACCTTTTCGGAGAGCACCCCCGCCGCCGAGGCGTCCGACACGCCGCTCCCGCCGGGGACCAGCGTGATTTCGGCGATGCCGAGCCGCTTTCCGCGGCTGCCCGCCCCGAGCCCCAG
>WGAH01000721.1 GCA_015489145.1 Deltaproteobacteria bacterium | reverse complement strand
AGCCCCTCGCCGTCGCCGGCTGCGCCGGGATCGCCGAGGTGGCCAGCCCCCAGGCCCGCCTCGCCCCGCCTACCGCGGCCGCGGCTCCCTGAGCCCGGGCCTCGCGCCGCCGCCCTCACCAGGCGAAGCGCGCCTCGAAGCCGGGGCTGGGGACGAAGGGCAGGCCGCGGATCCAGGCCTGCTCGCTGTAGTCGTAGTTGTAGACCACGTACTCGGGGTTGGTGCCGCGCACGAGGTTGAGCAGGTCGAGGTAGGCCTCGAGCTGCCAGCGCCGGAAGGCGAACAGGCGGCTCGCGCGCAGGTCCAGCGCGAAGAAGTCGGGCATGCGCTCCGAGTTGTAGGCGCCGGTGGCGTAGGGGAACCAGAAGTCCTGGTCCACGTCGTAGACGCCCCCGGAGTAGGGCGTGTAGGGGTTGCCGGTCACGTACTGCACGCGCCCCGATACCTCGAAGTCGTGGGGCAGGGAGTAGCCGGCCACCGCCGTCAGGATGTGGGTCTGGTCGAAGTCGAACAGGTACCACCCGCCCTCGGACAGGTCGTCGCCGCGAAGCAGCCCGCGCGAGGCGCCCGGGTCGTCGTTGCGCTCCGAGCGGGAAAGCGTGTAGCTCACCCAGCCGAAGAAGCGGTCGGTGCGCGCGTGGCGCAGGATGAGCTCGGCCCCGTAGGCCCGGCCGATGCCCTGGTTGCGGAAGAAGGCGTCGGTGGTGCTCGCGAAGTCGGGGTTGCTGACGATGAGATCGTCCATCGCCCGGTAGAACAGGCTGAGGTCGGCGTCCACCGCCGGGCCGAAGCGCTGCTCCCAGCCGATCTCGTAGGAGGTGGCGCGCTCCTGGCCCAGCTCGACCCGCCCCTCGGGGCGCCAGGCCTCGAAGGGCATGGGGGGCTGGTGGTAGACGCCGGCGCCGGCCTTGAAGGTGCCCTGGGGCAGGGCGAGGACCCGCACCGCCAGGCGGGGGTCGAGGTCGGTGAGGGGGCCGAGCATGGGGCCTTCCCGGTCGGCCGCGCCCACCACCAGGGTCGCGAGGCGCACGCCGGGCACCAGCAGCAGGCGGTCGCGGTCGGCCAGCGGCCGGACCCGGGCCTCGACGTACAGGTCGGGGGTCCACAGGGTGCCGCGCCCCGAGGCGCTCCAGGGCTCGCGTTCGCCGATGGGGTCGTAGTCGGCGAGGCTGCCGGGGTCGAAGGGCAGGCTGGCCTCGAAGGCCCAGGTGCCGCCGATGAAGTCGAGGCCCGGCTCCACCTCGAGGGCGGCGCCGGGCGACCAGATCAGGGCCGAGCGCGCGGTGGCGGTGACGGTGCGGTTGTCGACCCGGAAGGTGTCGCCGAGCAGGAAGCTCGACCCGTCCACGCCGAAGGAGAGGCTCGTCTCCAGGCGGAGGTCGGAGCGGAAGTCGTGGGCGTGGTGCAGCACCGCCCGGTGGGTGCTGTAGGTCGTGCCGAGGTCGCCCTGGGTGTCGGGGTCGGTGCCCTGGGCCACGTCGGCCGGGGTGCTCGCCTGGAGGAGGTCCTGGAAGCCGAAGACGAACAGGCCCAGCTCGTCGCGGTCCTCGGGGATCGTGCCGGTCTCGGGGTCGATGCGGTCCACGCGGAGCTGGTAGTCGTACCAGCGCGGCTTGACCGTGAAGCCGGAGTCGCGGGTGAAGGCCGGGAGGATGGCGTCGATGTAGCTGCGCCGGCCGGCGGCCATCACCCCCACGCGACCCCGCCGCCCGACCCGGCCGGCCAGCAGCCCGCCGCTGTCGAGCAGGTCGGTGCTCCACGAGCCGTGGAGCCGGTCGGGGTAGTCGGTCCGCGTCCGCACGTCGACCACCCCGCCGGTGCTGCGCCCGTAGCGGGCGCCGTAGCCGCCGGGGAGGTAGTCCACGGAGTCGACGAGATCCGGGTTGATCACGCTCTCGTAGCCCCCGAGGTGGTAGATGAGGGGCACGCGCACGCCGTCGATGTAGACCGCCGAGTCCTCGGGGTTGGCGCCGCGGATCACGAGCATTCCCGTGCCGAAGGGGGCCCGGGCCGCCCCGGGCAGGCTCTGGATCACCCGCACGGGGTCGCCGAAGGTGCCGGGGACGCGCCGGATGTCGTCGATGCTGATCGTGTGGCGGGTCACCACCGTCTCGGGGGCCTCGTAGACCACGACGATCGTCTCGTCCGCGTCCGCGTCGCCGCCCTCGGGGTCGAGGCGCAGCGTCACGTCGGTGCGCTGCCCCTCGACGACCTCGGTGCTCACCGTGCCGGGCTCGTGGCCGGCCAGCGCCGCCCGCACGGTGACCCCGCCGGGAGGCACGCCCCGCAGCGCCCAGCGTCCGTCGGCGTCGGTGGTGGTCTCGGCGGTGAAGCCGGCGGGCCCCTCCACGCTCACCCGCACGCCGGGCAGCGGCGCCCCGGAAGTCCCGTCGAGGATCAGCCCGGCGAGGTCGACGGGGGCCGCGCCCTCGTCGCCCTCGCGGGCCCGGAGCGAGAAGCGGTACTCGAACTCGATGACGACCGCGACGGGGCCCTCGGCGTCGCGGGCGGGCTCGAAGCGGAGCTGCCGGGCGGCGGCGACGGCGGCCTCGTCGAAGCCGTGGCCGGCGGGACGGAGCACCTCGACGTCGGCGACGCGCCCGTTCTCGTCGACGGTGAGGGCGAGGCGCACGCTCCCCTCGACGCCCTCTGCGCGGGCCTCCTCCGGGTAGTCGGCCTCGACGAACTTCACGAGCTTCGGCTCCGCGACCAGCGGCGGCGCTTCCTCCTCGGGGGCGGCGCCCGTCCCGCCCTCGGCCGCTTCCCCGGCCCGGGCCGGAGCCGCGGCGAGGATCGCCGCCAGCGCCGCGGCCAGCCGCCGGCCCCCCGCGCGGCGCCGCCTCATTCGACGCTCACCCGCAGGCTCGCCCAGGCCATGCCGCCGCGCCGGTCTCGCGCCACCGCGACCACCCAGCCCTCCCAGGCCCGGTCGGGGGCGGTCCACGTCGCCGTCGTGTAGGGGTAGAGGCTGAAAGGCTGGTCGAAGGCGCCGCCCTCGGCGTACCAGGTGAGGTAGGGCTCCTCGGTGCGCGTCTCCTCCTCCCCGGCGGAGTCGAGGTAGACGTATTCCTCGGGGTCGTCGAGGGCCGGGGTGAGGTCCACCGCCTCGCCGGGCCCCACCGCCACCGTCCCGCCGGCCTCCACCGCCTCGCCGTCCACCTCGAAGCCGGCGAGCACCGGGTTGTGGTTCGGGGTGGCCGCGAGGCTCACCGGCACGCGCTTGTAGGCCGGCTCGGCCTCCTCGGCCGCGTCGTCGCCCCCGCCGGGCAGGGCCACGAGCTGCACCAGCGCGCTGACGCCCTCGGTGGCCTCCCGCGCGTCGAGCCCGTCGAGGGCGTCCTCGGGCGGGGTCCAGGTCGGGGCCAGCCACGGCTCGAAGCCGACGAGGCCGGCGGCCACGGCCTGCTCGTAGAGGGCCGCCAGCTCCTCGGGGCTCATCGACTCCGGGTCGGCTCCCTCGAGGGCGGCCTGGAGATCCGGGTCGACCGGGCAGCCGAACTCGTCGGCGTTCTCGGGAAGGCAGGCAAACCAGGCCACCCCGCCGAGGGACGCGCCGGCCGGCAGGTAGAGCAGGCGCTCGAGGGCCACCGTCTCGCCCGGACGGGGCTCGGCGGGCACCGCCCGCACGCCGAGGACCCGCAGCCGGTCGAGCTGCCAGCTCTGGGAGAGCTTCGGCCCGCCGCAGCCGGCGGCGAGCAGGGCGAGGCCCGCGATCCGCCCGGTGCGCGGAGACCGTCGCGGTCGGCTCATGGGGCGCTCCCGGAGAGAACGGCGAGTCGCGACCCGCTATCCCGCCGGGGGGCATCCCGGAATCCACCGGCCGCGGCGGCGTCGCGCCCGCCCGGAAGAAGAAACCGGCGGGCCCCGCTGGGAGGCCCGCCGGAAGGTGGAGGCGACGACCGGATTCGAACCGGTGAATACAGGTTTTGCAAACCCGCCCCTTAACCACTTGGGTACGTCGCCGGCGGGACCGGGGCGCGCCCCGGCCTCGCGCGACTCATTATTGCGGCCGGTGGCCGGGCGTCAAGGGCGCCGGTCGGGGAGGGCGGGGGCGGTTAGCCTGGAGCGGTGCTCCCGATCAGCGTCACCATCATCGCCCGGGACGAGGCGGACCGGATCGGCGAGGCGATCCGCTCGGTGGCCTTCGCCGACGAGGTGCTGGTGCTCGACAGCGGCTCCCGCGACGACACCCCGGCGGTGGCCCGGGCCCTGGGCGCCCGCGTGGTCCTCACCGACTGGCCGGGCCACGTCGCCCAGAAGAACCGGGCGGTCGCCGAGGCGCGCCACGACTGGATCCTGTCGCTGGACGCCGACGAGCGCGTCGGCCCCGCCCTGGCCCGGGCCATCGACCGCGTCCGGCGCGAGGGCCCCCGGGCCGCCGGCTACCGGGTGCGGCGCCTGAACCACTGGCTCGGCCGCCCGATCCGCCACGGCACCTGGTACCCCGACCGGCGGGTGCGCCTCTTCGACCGCCGGCGCGCCCGCTTCGTCGGCCTCGACCCCCACGACCGCGTCGCGGTGGACGGGCCGGTGGCGGACCTCGACGCCGAGCTGCTGCACCACCCCTACCGCGACCTCGACGAGCACCTCCGCACCACCGCCGCCTACGCCGAGACCTGGGCCCGGGCCGCCGCCGCCGCCGGCCGCATCCCCCGCTGGTGGGACCTCGCCTTCCGGCCGCCTCTGCATTTCGTGAAGGCGATTCTACTCCGGAGAGGTTTTCTCGACGGCCCGGCCGGCTGGACCATCGCCTGGCTCGGGGCGGCCGGGGTGCTGCTGAAGTGGGCGCACCTCTGGGCCCGGGTGCGGGCGGCGCCGGCCACCGGAGAGGCGCCGTGAACGTGGCCCTGGTGGTGCGGCGTCTCGGAACCCACGGCGGGACCGAGCGATTCGGGGTGGGCCTCGCCCGGCGCCTCGTCGCCGCCGGCCACGCGGTGACCTGCCTGTGCGAGCGGGTCGAGACCCCGGTGCCCGGGGTGCGCGTCGAGCCCGTGCGGGTGGCGGGCCGGGGCCGCATCGCCCGGAGCCTCGCCTTCGCCCGGGCGCCGCGCCGGATCCGGGGCGCCGACCTCGTCGTGGGCCTCGCCCGCGCCGTCGGCTGCGACCTGCTGCGGGCCGGGGGCGGCTGCCACGAGGCCTGGATGCCCCACGTCCGCTGGAGCCTCGCCGAGGAGGTCGAGCGCGAGGTCGACCGGCGGGCGGTGCGCTCGGCCCGGGTGGTGGTCGCGAACAGCGCGATGGCCGCCGAGCAGCTCCACCGCCACTACGGCCTGCCCCGCCACCGGCTCCGGGTCATCCGAAACGGGGTGGACCTCGACCGCTTCCGTCCGCGCCCGGCCGCCCGCCGCCCGGTTCCCACGGTGGCCTTCCTCGGGAGCGGCTGGCGACGCAAGGGCCTGGACACGGCCCTGCGGGCGATCCGGGGCCTGCCGGGGGTCCACCTCCTCGTCCTCGGCACCGACGCCCACCCGGCCCGCTTCCGCCGGATGGCCGAGCGCCTGGGCATCGCCCACCGCACCCACTTCCTCGGGGCGGTCCCCCGGCCCGAGGACGTGCTCCCCGAGGCCTGGGCCGCCGTGCTGCCCACCCGCTACGACAGCGCCGCCAACGCCGTCCTCGAGGCCCTCGCCTGCGGGCTGCCCGCCGTCACCACCGCCCGGGACGGGGCCGCCGAGGTGGTGCCCGAACCGTGGATGGTCGTGCCGGACCCGGAGTCGGTCGAGGCGGTGCGCGAGGCCCTGGCACGCGCGTTGCATGAAGCGGCGGGCGGCGCCCTCGGCGAGACCTGCCGGGGGGCGGCCGAGCGCTGGCCGGCGGCGGCGACCCACGACCGGGTGGTCCGGCTCGTGGAGGCCCTCGCCGGCGAGGGGGAGGCATGAAGCGGCGCGAGCGAAGGTCGGAGGAACGGGCCCGGCGCGGCCGGTGGGGGCGGCGGCTGGCGCGCCTGGCTGTGGCCCTCGGGGTCCTCGCCCTCCTCGGCCTCGGGGGCCTGGCCTGGCTCTACCACCGCTACGTCGTCGTCGAGCCGGGCGAGCACATCTCGCGGGCCTCCATCGAGGCGATCATCGCCCAGGAGAGCCCGGTCCTCTACCGCGACGGCCGCACCCCCATCGGCGTGTTCTTCTCCCGCGAGCACCGCCGCTACGTGCCCTACGACGAGATCCCCCGGGCCTGGATCGACGCGATCGTCGCCGCCGAGGACGAGCGCTTCTTCGAGCACCACGGGGTCGACCTCCGGGGCATCGCCCGGGCGATGTGGATGAACCTCCGGGCCGGCCGGGTGGTGGCCGGCGGCTCCACGCTGACGCAGCAGACGGCCAAGAACCTGTTCTACCGCCCGGACCGCTCGCTCCGCAGCAAGTGGATCGAGCTGGTGGACGCGCTTCGCCTCGAGGCCCACTACTCGAAGCGCGACATCCTCGAGTTCTACGCCAACCAGTTCCACGTCAACGCCAACGGCCGCGGCCTCGGCATCGCCGCGCGCTACTTCTTCGACAAGGACCCGGCGGAGCTGAGCACCCTCGAGTGCGCCTACATCGCCGGCATGGTCAAGGCGCCGGCCACCTACAACCCGTTCCTCGCCCGCACTCCCGAGCGCCGGGAGGAGGCGCTGGCCCGGGCGCGGGCGCGCACCCGCTACGTCCTCGACCGGATGCTCGCCACCGGCCGCCTGAGCCGGGCCGAGCACGACCGCCTCGTCGAGGAGCCGATCCCCTTCCGGCGAGGCACCTTCCGCTACGACGCCAACGTCGTCCTCGACGCGGTGGCGGCGCGCCTCGAGCGCGCCCCCTTTCCCGAGCTCTTCGAGCGCCTCGGCATCGACAACCCCTCCACCGCCGGCATCCAGGTCGTCACCACCCTCGACCCGGCGGTCCAGCGGGAGGCGACCTGGGGCCTCTGGCACCACCTGAGCGAGGTGGGTCCGCTGCTCGAGGGGCTCGACGCGGCCGCCCTCCGCCTGCCCGACAGCGCCGCGCCCCCGCCGGTGCGGGACGCGCCCCCGGCGGTCCACGCCTTCACCACCGGCATCGTGCGGAGCCGGCAGGCGGGGGAGGCGCCGGCGCTGGAGGTCGACCTCGGCGGCTCGACCTGCACCGTGGACGGCCGCGCCCTCGAGCGCATGGCGAGCATCCTCGCCCGCGCCCGGTCCGGCGATCCCCGGGCCACGGCGAGGCGGGGCGACGTCGACGCGCTCGCCGCCGCGCTTCCCGCGGGCTCCGTCGTCCGCGTGAGCGTGCGCGAGCGCGGTCCCGAGGGGGCCTATTGCGACCTCGAGGTCCGGCCGGAGCTGCAGGGGGCGGTCCTCGTGCTGGAGGATGGCGCCGTGCGCGCGATGGTGGGCGGCAACGACAACCGCAACTTCAACCGCGCCCTGGACGCGAAGCGTCAGCTCGGCAGCACCTGGAAGCCGATCCTCTACGCCACCGCGCTGCACCTGGGCTGGTCGCCGCTGGACGTCCTCGACAACCGGCCGGCCTTCTTCGTCTTCGAGGGGAGCTGGTACGCGCCGCGCGCCGCCCACCGCAGCGCCGATTTCGTCAGCCTCGCCTGGGCCGGGGTCCACAGCGAGAACATCGCGAGCATCTGGCTCCTGGCGCACCTCGTCGACCGCCTCGACGAGCGCGCCTTTCGCGAGCTGGTCGCCGCCGTCGGGCTCGACCGGCGCGAGGGCGAGGGCCGCATGGCCTGGATCGAGCGCATTCGCGACGGCTACGGCATCGTCGCCACCCGCGATCGCTACCCCGAGCAGGCCTGGCTGGCGGCGCGGCAGGAGCTGGTCGCCGAGCTCGAGGCGCGCGCCGCCGGGCCCGACGGGGCGGAGGACCCGGACCTCGCCGCCGAGATCCGCGAGCTGCGGAGCCTGCGCTGGGGGCGCGGGGTCGAGGCGGAGGAGGCCCGCCAGCGCAAGCGCCACCGGGGCGCCGAGCTGGCCTGGCGCCTCGCCGCCCTGCGCCGCAACCACCGCCACCTCAGCGCCCTGGCCGACCGCTGCGCCGGCGAGGCCGAGGCTCTCGACGCCCTGGCCGAGGCGGGCCGCAAGGCGGCGCGCTGGGCCGGCCTCGGCATCCTCGGCAGCCTGGGCCCGCGGCCCCCGGCGGTGCCGCCGGCGGCGGACTTCGCCGACCTGCGCGTGCGCCCCTGGGGCGAGGACGGGCTGGCCCTGGCCTGCGGTGCGGCCGACGAGGCCTGGCGACCCGTGGACGCCGAGCTCCTCGACGCCCTGGCGCGCGGCGAGGGCCCGCGTCCCGTCGAACCGGAGCGCATGTGGGTGGACGGCGTCCTGCGCCTCTCCACGATCCGGGCCCTCGAACGGGCCGCCGCGCGCCACCTCGCGGTGCTGGACAACGCCGATCCCTACGATCTCGACGCGCTTCGCTGGCACCCGGACTTCCGCCTGCTCGTCGCGATGCGGGCGATGGCGGCCGAGGCCCGCGCCCTCGGGGTGGAGCAGGACCTCCCGCCGGTGCTCTCGCTGCCCCTCGGCGCCGTGGACATCAGCCTGGAGGAGGCCGCCACCGTCTACCAGGGCCTCGTCTCCGGCGGGCGCTGGCGCTTTCCCGGCGCGCGCTTCGAGGGCTCCGGCATCGCGGGGCTGCGGGCGGCCCGTCCCGTCGCCGAGCCCGAGGACGACACCCTGCTCATCGCCGAGATCCGCGACCGGGAGGGCAACGTGATCTACCAGGCCCGCCCGCGCCTCGACCCGCGCCTCGACCCGGCCGCCAGCCGGGAGATCGGCGGCATCCTTCGCGACGTGGTGCGCTTCGGCACCGGGCGGCGCGCCGAGGGGGCGGTGCGGGTCGGCGGGCGGCCGGTGCCGCTGGCCGGCAAGACCGGCACGACCAACGGCTACCGCAACGCCGCCTTCACGGGCTTCGTGCCCCGGTACTCGGCGGACGGCTGGCGGTGGGGCGACGGCTGGGTGGTGGCGGCCTGGGTGGGCTACGACGACAACCGCCCGATGCGCCGGGGCCGGGTGCGCCTGCAGGGGTCCAGCGGGGCCCTGCCGGCCTGGCTCGGCGTGGCCCGCGGCCTGGCCGAGGCCGGGCTGCTCGGCGACGGCCCGGGTCCCGATGCGCCGCCGGAGGCCGACGGCTGGGCCCTGGGCGAGGGGTTGCTGCGCGTCCCGGTGGACCCGGCCACCGGCTTGCGGGTCGCCGCGCCGGCCGGGGAGGGGAGGGACGCCCCGGCGGTGGTGGTGGCCGGCGAGGAGGACGGCGGACGCCCGCTCCCCCGGCGGCGCTTCCTCCCGCCCGGGGCCGACCCGTCGGCCCTGCGGGAGCTCGGCGGTCCCGGGCTGCCCGAGGCCGAGGAGGCCTGTCTCTTATACACATCT
>WGAH01000720.1 GCA_015489145.1 Deltaproteobacteria bacterium | reverse complement strand
GGTTCGACTCCCGGTTGAAAAGTCCGCCCTTCCGATCCGCCGGGCGGCCGGGATGTGTCGAAGGGGGGGGCGCGGCCCTGGTCGCGGGTTGCCGCGCGAACGGGGGCACGGGGCCCTCGTGACCTGTCCACGCCCACCGTTGGAGGCCCCATGCGCCCGGCGCCCTGGCTCGCCCTGTCCCTGCTCCTCGCCTGCCGCACCGAGGGCAAGACCGGAGGTGAGACCGGCCTCGTGGACGAGGCCTCGCCGGACGACGACGGCGACGGCTACACGGTCGCCGACGGCGACTGCGACGACGCCGACGCGGGCGTGAATCCCGGCGCCGCCGAGTCCTGCAACGGCGTCGATGACGACTGCGACGGCGAGGTCGACGAGGGCGTGCTGGCGACCTTCTACGCCGACGCCGACGGCGACGGCTACGGCGACGCCGCCTCGACGGCGGAGGCCTGCGAGGCCCCCACCGGCTTCGTCACGGACCCCCTCGACCCCGACACCGACGGCGACGGGGTGGACGACGCTTCCGACGCGGCGCCCCTCACCGACGCCTGCTCGACGAGCCTGCTGTTCTACGACGACTTCACCTCGGACCCCACGACGTCCGGCTGGACGGTGGTGAGCGGCACGTGGTCGTGGGACGGCGCGGGCGCCTGGTCGAACACGGATTCCATCGCCGGGGCGAACGCCTGGATCGGCGCGACCTCGTGGACCGACTACGTCGTCGAGGTCGGCATCACCCTCGACACGGGCGACGGCGACGCCGGCCTCATGGCGCGCGCCCAGACCGCGAGCGCCGTCAACGACGACGGAAACGACTACGACCTCGGCATCTACCCCGGCGACGGCGAGGTCTGCTTCGGCTCGCAGGACGGGAGCTGGAACGAGTTCGGATGCGACCCGGTCGCCACCGGCGCCGGCATGAGCCACGTCCTCCAGCTCCGGCTCGCGGGCAGCGACCTCGAGGTGTGGCCCGACGGGAGCTGGGTGAGCAGCTACCCCGACACGACCTGCACCTGGGGCGGCATCGGCATCCGGACCTACGACTCGCCGGCCACCTACGACTACGTGCTCGCCTGCGAGTAGCGCGCGCCGCCGGGCGCCCCGCCGTGCCGCGGGGGGACGCGCCCCTCAGTGCCGGGCGAGAAGGTCCTCGGCGCCGCCCTCGCGCAGGGCCTCGAAGAAGGCCCGCAGGCGGTGCGTGCCCGTCGCCGGGGCCACGGCGTCCACCTCGCCCATCGCCGCCATGAAGCGCAGGAAGTTGGACAGGTTCGGCGAGAACGGCGCCGCCAGCGCCCCCGCCCCCCGCAGCAGCCCGGGCGGGAGCCGGCCGAAGCGCGCCGGTCGCCCGAGCACCTCGAAGGCCAGGGCCCCGATCTCGCGCTGGCTCAGGGTGTCGGGACCGCCGGCGGGCAGCTCGCGCCCCTCCGCCGCCGGGTCGCCGAGGGCATCGGCGATGAAGGCGGCGAGGTCGGCGCCGTGAATCGGGTTGAGGCGCCGCGCGCCGTCGCCCACCAGCCACACCCGCCCCTTGCGCGCCATCTCGAAGAACTCGGCCATGTCGTTGAAGAAGCCGGTGGGCCGGAAGACGGTCCAGGCCGGCCCGCCGTCCCGGAGCGCGTCG
Organism: Deltaproteobacteria bacterium; assembly: GCA_015489145.1. GTDB lineage: Bacteria > Myxococcota_A > UBA796 > UBA796 > UBA2385 > S143-5. The sequence continues at coordinate 2,904 of WGAH01000720.1, read as the reverse complement.
ACCACCTGCTCGCGAGCCTCGGCCTGGGGCACCCGCCGGCGCAGCTCGGCGCCGTGGAGCACGGACACGAAGCCGAAGCGCCGCACCCCCGCCTCCCGCGCCCGGGCGAGCACGTTCAGGTTGGCGTCGCGGTCCACGTCGAAGACGGTGAGCCTCCCGCCCATCGCCCGCAGGCCGAGCGCGCTCACCGCCGCCTCGGCCCCGTCGCAGAGGCCGGCGAGGGTCTCGGGCCGGGTCGCGTGGCCCGTGAACACCTCGTCGGCCGCCTCCGCCGCGAAGCCGAGCCGCGCCGGGTCGCGGACGAGGGCCCGCACGCGCCACCCGCGTTCCCGCAGCGCCACGACGAGGTGCCTTCCCAGGTAGCCGGTCGCGCCGGCCACCACGACGGTCCCCCGCGCTTCGCCCTTCGCCGCCATGCCCGCCTCCCGTGGATTCGCCACCCCCAGGGTAGCGCCGGCGACGGCGCCCTTCCGGGCCCTCGGGGGCCCCGGCCGGGAGGTGGCTACTCGGCGGCGAAGGTGACGTTCAGGGTCCAGGGAACGCCCGACTTCTCGACGAGGCCGAAGCGGTAGTGCTCGACCAGGCGGCGAAGGGTGGCGGCATCCTCCTCCGGGCAGCCGTCGACCTCGATGTGCAGGGCGACGCCCTTGCGAGCGACGAAGCGCGCCTGGCAGACCCGGGCCTGGCCGTCTTCGGGGGCCCGAGGCACCGCGCTGCCGATGGGGAAGATCATGCAGTTCGGGAAAGGCCCCGTGGCGAGGTCGCTGACCGCGCCGTCGGGGTGGAGGGTCCAGGCGCCGGTGCAGCCCGGGCCTTCACCGGGGAGGGGATGGTGGGCCTCGTAGACCTTGCGGAACTGCTCCTCGGTCCAGATGGGGCCGCGGATGTTGCCGAGCTGGAACGACATGCGGACCCGGAAGTCGGCGGGGACCGGCTGGCCGTTGTGGGTGGCCGGGCGGAACCGCCAGCGCATGAGGGCGGCGGTGGCAGCCGGCACGATGAAGTCGTAGCAGTCATCGGTCCGGACCTCGGACACCCGCCCCTCCTCGTCGACGCGCAGCGTGAACCTGCAGTTCAAGGCGTCGATCAGGACCGGCAGCTGGCGCGTGAACTCCGGTGCCGGGTGACGGCGATTCCGCGGCGGGGTGTCCACGTCGTCGTCGGCGCGCGCGGGGTGGCCCGCGAGGAGGGCGAGAAGGACGAGCGGGGCCAGCGACATGCGAGGGGTCTCCTTCTTTGGGGGTCTGCGCTGGGGAAGGGTGAGCGATGACGGGCGAGAGCCGAAGGGATTCTAGCCAGGAATGCCGCCCCGTTTTCCAGACCCCCATGCCGCGCGAGCAGCCATGCCGCGCGAGGGAAAGGAGCCCGCGAGGAACGGCGGCTTCCGGCCGGGAAGTTTGGGAAGAGGAAGCGGCGGGATGCGGCTTCTACAGGTCTGGCGGGGGAGGGGGCTCAGCGCCGGTAGATGCGCCCCTCCCAGCCGTCCTTGAGCGGCCAGCGGTCGCTGAGGCGCAAGCCCGAGGCGGCGAGCCAGCGCGCCTGCTCGGTGGAGCGGCGCGGGTCGATGCAGGCGAACAGGGTGTCGAAGCGGCGGTCGGGCCAGGTGTCGGTGGCGAAGGGGACGATCATGACCGGCGGCGTGCCCGGCGCGAAGGAGGGGCTGGCGAAGTGCCAGCGGTAGCCGTGCAGCGCGGCGAAGTAGAGCCACAGGCGCACCCCGGGGCCGCCGTGGCGCTCGTCGACGAGCAGGCCGACGGTGCCCTCGTCCGAACCGACGGCGGCGCGCAGCTTTTCGAGGGACTCCCGCACGCGCCAGGCCTCGGGGTGCTCGGAGGTGGGCCGCCAGGCCTCGTGGACCGCGGGCCAGGAGGCACCGGCGTGGCGGGGATCGTGGGCGACGAGGCGCTCGGCGGGAGCGTCGGCGCCGCCGAGGAAGGTGCGGGCGACGAAGAAGGCGCCCCAGGCGGCCACCGGCGCCACCCACCAGCGCAGGCGCGACAGGCCCGCCAGCGCCGCGAGGAGCACGACGCCGGGGAGCAGGTAGCGCGACTGCCGCTGCGCCTCCATCGCCAGCACGAGGGCGCCGCCGGCGAGGCCGAGGAAGGGCACCAGCCAGGCGCCGGGTCGGCGGTCGCGCCGGGGAAGCAGCGCCGCCGCGAGCACCGCCGCCACCCCGGGCCAGCCCCAGCCGTCCACCACCGTGGCCGGGTACCAGGCGAGGTTGAGGGGCGCCCACCAGGCCCCCTCGCGCAGGGGGGTGTCGTAGCGGAACTGCGCCGTGTCGGCGCCGCTGTGGACCACGTAGGCGTAGACGCGGGCGGCGTGGCCGACCCACCAGGGGGCGGCGAGGGCGGCAAAGGCCAGGACCGCCAGCCCGAGCGCCCGCCAGCGACGGCCGCGCAGGGTCCACCAGGCCGCGGGCAGGCAGGGGGCCCACAGGAACAGCGGCGCCGTGTACTTGACGGTGAAGGCGGCGGCCATCCACGCCCCCCAGGCCGCCGCGTGGCCCCGCCGCGCCAGGCGGTCGGAGGCGACGAGGTGGCTGAGCGCCTGGGCGACGGCGGCGGCGGCGAGGAGGTCGACGCCGTAGCGCTCGGCCTCGTACCAGGCGAGCGGGAGCGCGGCGATCCACAGCACCGCCGGCAGGCCGGCGCCGAGGCGGCGAAAGGCGTCGAAGACGAGCCACAGGGCCAGGGCGGCGGCGGCGAGGTGCGTGGTGCGGGCGAAGCCGAGGGCGAGGTAGGCGGCGGTGGCCGGCAGGTACGCCCCCGGCGGGTGCGGCGCCAGCAGCGAGGAGGCCGACCAGGCGAACAGGCCGGGCTCGCCGTCGCGAAGCTGCCAGGCGAGGCGGGCGGCGATGCCGAGGACGTGGGGGCCGTCGCCGGTGGGCCACCGCCCCTGCCC
>WGAH01000719.1 GCA_015489145.1 Deltaproteobacteria bacterium | reverse complement strand
GTCGCCGATGATCTCGACGAGGCCGGCGGGCTGGTTCCACTCGACGGACACGTCGACGGACGTCGCGTTCGCGGGGACGGTCACCGTGGTGATCTCACCGGAGTAGGCCATGGGTTCCTCCTGCGCTAGCTGCGCGGGTTGGCGATGTTGTACGCGACGGCGCCGAGGGCGCCGGCGGCGGCCGAGGCGGCGCGCTCGTCGCGCTGGGTGATGGCGTAGCCGGTCAGCACCAGGGCGACGCCGTGAGACGGCTTCACCTCGAAGTCGCCCAGCTTCAGGCTCGCGTCGATCTTGTTGTCGGCGAGGCCGGCCACGTAGCCGCCGACGCCACCGTAGACCGGCGCCATGGTCGTCCCCTCGTCGAGGCGCTCGCGGAGGGCGCGGGCGCGGGCGCGGGCTCGGTCCAGCTTGGAGAGCTTGGCCATGTCGGATTCCTCCCTTGCTCGGAGTCGAGCTACCACCGCATGACACCGGGCGTCCACCGTGGCACGTGACACGCTATAGTGGCGCCACACCCTACCGACACGGAGGAATCATGGACGACATCACCGAATGGGCTGGCGGGCTCCCGTCGCAGCCGGGCATGTACCGAGTGCGTACCATCCCCACCACGCGCCCACCGGCGCGCGTCGAGGCCAGCGATCTCGAGGCCGTCGTCGAGGAGTACGCCGAAGAGGTCGCCGCCCAGGGTGGAGGGCGCGTCGCCGTCCGGCTCCCGGATGGGAGCGAGCGCACGGTCACCGTCCCCGGCGCCGCCCTCGCCCCGCGCGACGCGCTGACCGTCGAGGTCCCACGGGGCGCCACCGCGGGCGCGTCGCTGGACTCGGTGTCGCTCGCTCACGCCCTCCAGGCCGCGAACAGGACGAACGAGCGGCTCGCGGCGCAGGTCGTGGCCATGGCGCGCGAGCAGCGCGAGACGATGAAGGTCATGCAGGGCGCGGTCCGCGACTCGCTCCAGATGGCGCGCGACGCGCACGAGAGCCTCGCGAAGACGAGCGAGGATCTGTCCGCGGCGCTCATCGCCGCCGCCGACACGGACGGCGGTTTCTGGGACACCCCGGCGGCCAAGACCCTCGTCGAAAAGGCGGACGCGATCGTCGGCCTCATGCTCGCCGCGAAGGCGGGCGGGTAGCCGGCCGGCCTACCGAGGCGGCCAGACGGACGCCTCGTCGTCCTCGTCCCAAACCTCGCTATCGGCCGGCGGGCTCCATCCGGCCTCGTAGCCGAGCACCTCGGCCGGCTCCCGATGGCACGGGCACAGGAGGCCGTCGCCGTCGTCGGCCTCCACCCGGACGGCCGCCCGCCAGGCCTCGATACCCGGCGCCCGGCTCCCTGGTGCCGCGAGCCCGTACCGCTGCGGCCGGAGTGCGAGCCCCAGCCCTCGCGCCCGCGCCCGCGCCGTCGCCAGGGCACCCGGCGAGGTCTCCACCGCCCACACCCCCCAGCTCCACGCCGCGAAGGGGCGCGCGGAGTAGGCCGCGCGGTGCGCGGCCTGGCTCCCCGGCTCCCGCAGTGAGACGTGCACCACGGGGCGGCCCACCCGCTCGGCGAGGCCGAGCCCCACCAGGGCGCGGCCCCACCGCTCCCGCAGGTCCCACAGGGCGACCCTCGGCAGGGGCACCGACAGCCCGACCACGGAGCCGCCGAGGAGGCCGAGGCGCGGCACCAGGGCGTCCACATGCGGCAGCCACCGAGGCGGCGCCCCGCACGTCGGGCACTCCCCCCACCGCGCAGCCTCGGCGCCGCCCGCCGGTGCCCCGCATCCCTCGCAGCGGTCGCCCGAGGGATGGAGGTGGGCGAGCACTCCCACGGCGGCGCCGCCCCACCAGCGGGCGCCCCACCGCACGAGCACGTGCCCGGCCGAGCGCCGGAAGGCGGCGGCCTCGTCGCCCCACAGCCGCCCGCGGACGCGAGGCGGCACCGTGAGCACCACGGCGACGTAGCCGGCGGCGCCGGTGCTCTCGTGGATGCGCCGCCCTCGCTTGGCCTTGACCGCCGGCGAGCAGGCCGGGCACCGCGCGGTCATGCAGGACTGCGGCACCTGGAACGGCTCGCCGCTCACCGAGCACCGGGCCACGATGGCGCCCCCTCGCAGGCACCGCTCCCGGTCGCGCGGGTCCACCTCCGGCGGCCACGGCGCGACGCCCGGCGCCCGTCGCCGGCCATTCTTCCGGCGGGCGCTCATCGGCGCGTTCCGCCGGGGCGAGGCGGCGTATCGCCCGCAGCAAACGGGGGCACCCCCCCGTTTGCTGGCGCATAGTCAAGATATACGGGGGGCGCCCCGTCGAGTGGACCCGGCTCCCGCTCGGAGAGCCGGGTCATCGGAGCGCCTCCCAGGCCGCGAATCCGCACACCGGCGGCAGGCCGAGCAGCTCGCGGACGGCTCGAGGGATGGAGGCCTTCGGGTCGCCGTCGAGGACGCGGGCGATGGACCGCCACAGGTCGGCCTGGTAGGCGAGCCCCCGGACGAGCCACGGCGACCGCCGGACGTACTCGTCGAGGGCGGCGACCTGCTCCGGCGGCAGCCGCGCAGCGGCCTCGGCCCGCAGCTCGGCGATGCGGCCCATCCACCACCGGGCCGTCGCGGCGAGGGCGCTGTCGAGCGCCGCGGCCTGGGCCTCGACGCGGGCGCGGTAGCTCTCGGCCGTCTCCTCGGGCAGCAGGCCGCCCCACGCGAGGAGCGGGTAGCGGCGGCGCAGCGCGGCGTTCCGTCGGCTGGCGCGTGCCGCCCAGGACTGCCGGCGGTTCATCGTGCCTTCCTCCACCGCTCGAAAGCGGCCCACACCTCGGCGGGCGTGTGGCCGGAGAGCATCGCCACCACCCGCGCCCGCTCGGCGGGCGGCCGGGCGGCTGGATGGAGGCGCAGTCGCTCGGCGCGGCGGTAGGCCCCCAGCCGCCGGACGGCGGCGAGGGCCTCGGCCCGCGACGAGTGAGCGGGCGCGAGGAGCACGGGCGCCCCGGCGCCCACCTGGACCACGGCGGCCCACCTCATGGCCATCCCAGCCAGCCGGCCCACCACACGATGAGCCGTAGATACGCCATGAGTAGGAAGGGAGCGGCGACCCCGGCTCCGAGGGCCGCGAGGACGGCCGCCCCGCCGGCCTCCTCGTCGCGCTCGCTGACCCCGATGTACGTCATCATCCCGGCGAACGCCGAGACGAGGAGCATCAGCACGGATGCACCGCTGGTCATCGCCACGCTCCCCACGCGCGGATGATGCGCTGCGCTTCGCGGGCGGCGGCCTCGGCCTCGAACGCGGCCATGGTCGCCCGGTACTGGTACACCGCACCATCCGAGGACACGTCCGTAGCAGCCGCCTGACGTGCCTCAAAAGCCGCCTGCTCCGCCGAGTCCAGGACGAGCGACGCCCAGCGGAACGCGATGGCGTAGGAGGTGGCGCGCTTCACCTTGCGGAGCTCGGCTCGAGCGCTCGTGGCACGGAGCTCCGCGAATTCGGCCGCCTCGCGGGCGAGCTGGTCGGCGTTGCGGCTCATCGGTCGGCCTCGTCGTCGAGCGGGTCGAGGCCGATGGCCTTGCGCCTGGCGGTGACGGCCGCGACGAGGGCCTCGTCGGCCTTGCCAGCCAAGAGGAGGTCCGCCACGCGGCGGAGCCCATCGGTCGCGATGATGCGCCGGTCGATGACGGCGTTCAGCTCCGCGTTCAGCTCCTCCCGCGTCTCGGTGAGCAGCGTTTCCAGGTGCGCGGCTTCGCGGGCGGCGGCCTCGGCCGAGGCGCGGGCCTCGTCGAGGAGGGCGCGGGCCTCGTCGCGCTCGGCGCACGCCTTGTCGAGCTGGTCGAGGGCCGCGTGTGCGGCCTCGGACATGGAGAGGGCGGCATCGCGGTCGGCGCGCATTCGGCTGTAGTCCTTCCACGCGACATCGCGGTCGGCGTACGCTTCTTCGAGGTGGTCGATGGCGAGGAACGCCACCTCGACGACCGCGCAGAAAAGCCAGTGCGGGAGGTCGGGGACGCCGAGCGTGTCGCGCGTGCTGAGCCACACCTCGTCGAGCTTGACCACCTGCTTTCGTAGCGTATCTGCGGGGATTCGGTTCATGAGCACCTCCGTTGTGGGTGCCCACACCCTACCCGGCCGCCGCACCTGGACGGCTACTGAACCCCCGGTGACAATCGGCCCGCCCGAGGGACAAACCTTGTCCGCCGAGGGACAAACGTTGTCCCCAGCTCGTTCAGCCCTCGTCCGAGGCGCCGTCCTCGTCGGCCTTCCGGCGCTCCCGCCTCGACCGCAGCCACAGGGCCGCCCACTGAGGGATGGCGCCCAGGATGACGGCGAGAGCCACCGCGACGGCGGGCGAGGCCCCGAGGTGGAGAGCACACGAGTAGCAGGCGCCGGCGCTCACGGCGCCCACGGCGCTCATGCCGGTGTCGTACATGCTCCCCCCCCCCATCCTCACCACTCCAGGTGATAGACGTGCCGCTCGACCACCAGCTCACCACCGGCGGCCTCGACGGCGGCCCGTAGCTCGTCCTCGTCGGGCGGCCCTTCGCCGGCCGAGGTCTGCCGCCACTTGCTCACGTCGGCGGCGCGGCCGGTCTGATGGGCCGACAGGGGCGAGGCGTCGAGGATGGCGATGGCGCCGTCTCGGTCCCCCGCCGCGAGCAGGGAGAGCACCTCGTAGGCCGTCGCCTCGTCCACGTAGACGGCGGCGGCGCTCTCCGGGTCGCCGTAGGAGGCGAGCAGGTCGAGCATGGCGTCGGCCTGGTCCTCGGCCGAGCGATACCCCGAGGTCACCACGAATCCCGAGCCGAGGCCCTCGGCCACGTCGTCGAGGTGCGCGGCCAGCGACGAGGGCACCGTCACCCCGTCGAGGGCCTCCCATCGGTGCGAGGCGGACCGGCGACCGGCCCACCACGCGGCGATGCCCGCGACGGCGGCGGGGAGCGCCCAGCCCCACCGGCGGCGGCGCCTCACCGGCGACGCCCTCGGAGCACGAGCCACAGGAGCACGGCGCCGCCGAGCACCAGGCCGAGCGGCACGCCCGCGCGCGCTGTGCTGGCGAGGTCCTCGGCCGTATCGGTGACCAGGGTCACGAGCTCCTCGCCGAGGTCGTAGTAGTCCTCGGGCAGGTCGCCGAGTTCCAGGAGCCAGGCCTCGGCTTTCTCGGCTCCGTCGCCGCCCCACTCGCGGACGGCGGCGGCGGCGGTCGCGTAGTCGTGGTCCTCGACGGCCGCGAGCACCTCGGAGAGCAGGTCATCGGGCCACCCGCGCGCCGAGGCGATGCGCTCAATCCACGCCTGGATTTGCTCGTCGGTGATGTAGTCGGTGGCCATTTCACACCCTCCGGGGCGCCGCGTCGGCGGCGGTGATGGCCCACTGCACGGCGAGCACCGAGGGCACGCCCGCCCGCATGGCCTCGGCCGAGGCGGCGGCGACCCATTCGGCGCGCGCCTCGTCAATGCCGGCGGCGGCGAGGCGCTCGGCGAGGGCCTCGACGCGCTGTGCGGTCGCGTCGTCGTAGACGCTCGACACGGCGCCGGTGCGCTCGATCTGCCGGAGCCGGTCGCGGATGCGGGCGCCGGCCCGGTAGCCGTGCCCCTGGATGAGCGAGTCGAGCCGGTCGGCCGCCGCCGAGCCGTCCCACCGGCGGCCCGGCATCGCGCGCCAGCCGGGGAGTTCGGGCGCGGGCTCGCCGGTCACGGTGGAGCCCACGTCGGCGGCGCCCTCGTCGTCGTCGGTGATGCTGCCGTCGCCGGGGGCCAGGCCGGGCGCGTCGAGGGTGCTCGGCGCATCGCCGGTGTTCGCCCGCGAGGCACCCAGGGCGGCGCCCAGGGCGCCGAGCCCGCCGAGGAGCCACAGACCGAGCTTGCGCGTGCGTCGCTTCATCGCCGCCTCCGTCGCTTCGCGAGGAGCCCGAGGCCGAGCAGCCCCGCGGCTCCCAGCGCCACCGTACCGGCGCCGCCCGTGATGCTGGTGCTGGTGGTGGTGGCCTTGGTGGCGCCGGGGAGGTCCGCCGCCGTTTCCATGCCCCAGATAGCGAGGCTGCCGCCGCCCCACTCCTCGCAGTCGGCGAGCCAGGCGTCGTAGGTGCCGCGCCACTCGTCGTGTCCCTGCCAGTCGCCCCACCGGCGGCGCGGCGGCACCTTCCCCGTCACCGCCGTGAACGCGGCGTCGAGGTACGCCTTCCGCTCCTCACAGGTCCAGTCGCCATAGTCCACGTCATCGACGAGGCTGCCGGCGAGCTCACCGAGGGCGGCGGCGGCCTCGCTCGCCGAGCCGTCGCCGGTCACGTAGGCGCCCACGTCTTCGGCCACGTCGCGAATCTCGTCCCAGTGCTCGACGGCCCACGCGGCGCCGTTCGCGAGGGTGACCACCCACGCGGCGATGCGCGGCTCGCGGCGCGGCTCGCCGGTGCTCGTGGCGCCGGTGCTGGTGATGCGCGATTCGGCCATGGGAGCCCCCTACCAGAGACGGAGGAGCGCGGGCGACGGGGCCAGGGTGACCACCGCCGTACCGGGGATGTGCAGGGCCGCACCGGGGGCCGCCCGCCAGGGCACCGGCCCCCGGCCGGACCACGGCCGCCCGGTCCCGGTCGGGGCGCTCGGGTCCACGTCGAAGCGGACCCCGAGGTCATCCGGCCAGACCCAGACCGGCCCCGGCACCGTGTAGGTGCCGCTGACCGGCACGCCGAGCGGTACGCGGTCGGCCATCGCGGACTACCGGACGTGCCCGTACAGGGTGTGGGCCTCGTCGGCCGCCGGGGCGGTGGCGATGTGCAGCGTGAAGGTCAGCCGGTCGCCGTTGCTGACCTTGAAGGCCGGGCGGGCGGGCCGCGCGGCGGTGCCGAGGTAGTCGGCGAGCTTCTGCAGCGGGAGCTTGACGCCCACCGGCAGGCCCTTGACGGGCTCGCCGCCGACGCTCACGCCCTCGACCGACAGGCCGTCCGCGTCGCCGATGATCTCGACGAGGCCGGCGGGCTGGTTCCACTCGACGGACACGTCGACGGACGTCGCGTTCGCGGGGACGGTCACCGTGGTGATCTCACCGGAGTAGGCCATGGGTTCCTCCTGCGCTAGCTGCGCGGGTTGGCGATGTTGT
>WGAH01000718.1 GCA_015489145.1 Deltaproteobacteria bacterium | reverse complement strand
GCCCCCTCTCGATGCTAGGGGCGAAAAACAACCCCCCTCACGATGCTAGCCCTGGAGCGCGGGGTGGCTTGAAAAGGCAGGTTTCATCGTTCGGGCACCCCCCGTCAGGGGGCGAAAAGGGCCGAAACCCTAGCATCGAGACGGGGGTTGTTTGGCGGGGCTAGCATGGACGAGGGGGATGTCGACAAGGGGGCCCGTGTTGATCACCGTCGGCGGCGCGGTGGCCCCGTCCCGGGGGAACGCGGCGCCTGCACACGCTTCACCCTCGACCCTCCGGCCTTGGTCGGAGCCGGGCGCCAGGCTCCGGCCGGGCCGCCCGAAACCGGAAGGGGCCGCGACCCGTGGCCCGTCTTCCTCGCGCACCCCTCTCCCGGCGATGCCGGCCGGAGGCCCGTGCTCCAGGGCGGGGCTCCAAGGCCGGCGTCCCGTCGCGGGTCCGGCGCTTCCGTGGCATCCTGGGATCATGCGGTTCGCCTCCCTCGTCGCGTCTTCCGGCCTGCTCCTCGCCCTGCTGCCCCGCGCGGCTCGCGCCTGCTCCTGCGCCGAGCCCGAGACGGAGGCCTGGCCCGCCGACGGCGCCGAGGGCGTGCCCCTCGACGTGACCCCGGTGCTCCGCTACCCGGCCGGGGGCGAGGGCGTCCTGCTGCTCGTCGACGAGGAGACGGGGGAGGCCGTTCCGGGGACGGTCGAGGTGGTCGAGACCGGCGGCGAGGAGTTCTACGCGCGCTTTCGCCCCGAGTCCGCCCTGGAGCCCGGTCACGCCTACGTCCTGGCGGATGGCACCGTCGAGGCGCGCTTCACCACCGGCGAGACGGCGGGGGAGGCGCCCCCATCGCCGCCGGAATTCCTGTCCTTCGAGGCCCAGGGCTCCCGCTTCGACGACCCTTGCGGGGCCGAGGCCACCTCGTCCTGCGACCCCTACGTGTACCTGGCGGTGCGCGCCGAGGCGCCGTCCCCGGACACGCGGGTCGAGGTCGAGGCGACGGCCTGGGGCGAGACGGTGGTCGTGCTCGGCGACGCCGACGGCGGCGAGGTGGGCTACGGGGCCTGCCTCTACAACTTCCCCGAGACCCTGCACGCCGACGCGGTGGCGATTCGCGTCCGCAGCGTGGACCTCGCCGGCCGGACCAGCGATTGGGTGGACGCCGGGCGCATCCTCCTCGGCTCGCCCGACGGCGAGGACTCCTGCCCCGAGTCCTACCAGGGCGGCGGCTGCGCGGCGGCCCCCGTCGGCGGGGCCTGGCTCGCCTGGCTCGCGGCCGTGGCCCTGGCCCGGCGCCGCTCCGCAAGCGGTTAGCCCCCCGGGCATGGAAGCCGCTCGAATCGATCCCCTCACGGGTGGGCGCACCTTTCGCGGCCGCGCCATCCCCTTCCTGAAGTGGGCGGGGGGCAAGCGCCAGGTGCTCCCGTACCTGCTCGCGGCGCTGCCCCGGCGCTTCGCGCGCTACCACGAGCCCTTCGTCGGCGGCGGGGCGCTGTTCTTCGAGCTTCACGCCCGGGGCTTCCTCGACGCGGGCGCCGTGCTCTCCGACGGCAACCTCCGCCTGGTTCGCACCTGGCGGGCGGTGCGGGACGCGGTGGACGAGCTGGTCGAGCGCCTGCGCGTCCACGCCGAGGGCCTCGAAGCCGGCGGGGCCGACTACTACTACGCCGTTCGCGCCGCCATCCCGGACGAGGGCAGCGACGCCGAGCTCGGCGCCTGGCTGATCTTCCTGAACCGCACCGGCTTCAACGGGCTGTACCGCGTCAACCGCAAGGGTGGCTTCAACGTGCCCTTCGGGCGGTACAAGAACCCGGTGGTCTGCGACGAGCCCCGCCTGCGGGCCGCCAGCGCGGTGCTCCGGGACGTCGACATCCGCCACGAGGACTTCCGCGCGGTCGGCGAGCGGGCCGAGCCCGGCGATTTCGTCTACTTCGACCCGCCCTACGTGCCGCTGAACGCGACGAGTTTCTTCACGAGCTACACCGAAAAGGGCTTCGGCCCCGACGACCAGGTCGCCCTGCGCGACCTCGCCCGCGCGTTGAAGCGGCGCAAGGTGCGCGTGATGCTGTCGAACCACGACACGCCCGAGGTGCGGAAGCTGTACGCCCGGGGCTTCAAGCTCACCCCCATTCGCGTGGGACGGGCGATCAACTCGGTCGGCAGCGGGCGCGGCAAGGTGGGCGAGCTGGTGATCACCTGATCGGCGGAGGGCCGGCATGGAAGCGAGCGAGGAACTGGAGGGGCGCACCTGCGTCGTGACCGGCGCGAACACCGGCGTGGGGCTGGAGACGGCCCGGGCCTTCCTCCACCGGGGGGCGCGGGTCTTCCTCGCCTGCCGCAACCGCGCCAAGGCCGAGGCGGCGGCGGCGGAGCTGCGCGCCGACACCGGCCGCGAGGCGGTGGAGCTGGTCGACCTCGACCTCGCCGAGCGCGCCTCCATCGAGGCCGCGGCGGAGGCCCTGCGCGAGCGGGCCGATCGCATCGACATCCTCGTGAACAACGCCGGCCTCTACGCCGGCGACCGCCGGCTCACCGCCGAGGGCTTCGAGATGAGCTTCGGCGTCAACCACCTGGGGCACTTCCTGTTCACCTGGCGGCTGCTCGACCGGCTCGGCGAGGGGTCGCGGGTGGTGGTGCTGGCGAGCGAGGCGCACCGCCTGTGCCGCGGGCTGGACTGGGAGGACCTGCACTGGGAGCGCCGGCGCTACCGGGCGATGCCGGCCTACGCGGCGAGCAAGCTCGCCAACATCCTGTTCGCCCGGGAGCTCGCCCGGCGCCTCGAGGGCGAGGGCGTCGTCGTTCACGCCGTCCACCCGGGCATCGTCGCCTCCCGCTTCGGCCAGGACGGCGACGGGGGCTGGCTGATGGACTGGGGCTACCGCCTGGGGCGGCCGTTCATGCTCACGCCGGCGCAGGGGGCGCGCACCTCCGTCCACGTCGCCACGAGCGCCGAGGCCGGCGGGACCACCGGGCTCTACTGGCGCTCCTCCCGGCCGGCCACGCCCTCCCGGGCCGCCCGCGACGACGCCGCCGCCCGCCGCCTGTGGGACCTGAGCCTCGCCGCCTGGGGGCTCGCGTAGGCGCGGGGGGGCCGCCGAGCGCCCCGACGGCGGCGCTCCGGGCTACCATGCGCGGGCACCCGGAGGGACCATGATCGCCCGCACCGCCGCGCTCGCCCTGTTCGCCGGCATGGTCGCCGCCTGCGCCTCGGAGGAGGAGGGCGGCGGAAAGGCCGACCGGCCGCCGCTCCACGACGACACGGGCGGCGGAGACGGCGGCGGCGCCGACGCGGACGCCGACACCGACGCGGACACCGACGCGGACACCGACGCGGACGCGGATGCCGACACGGATGCCGACACGGATGTCGATGCGGACACCGACACCGACGCGGACACCGACGCCGACACCGGCTCGCCGGGGCCGGTGTGCGACCCGGGCAGCTTCGACCTCGACCTCACGGTGGACGGCGTGCGGCGCACCTACACGCTGTACGTGCCCACCTCGGCGTCGGCGGCGATGGCGAGCGGGCCGGTGCCGGTGCTGTTCGGGCTGCACGGCGCCGGCGACACCGGCGAGAACTTCATCCTCGCCACGGGCCTCGAGAGCCTGGCCGACGCCGAGGGCTTCGTGCTGGTGGGGCCGGACGCCTACCGCCACGCCTGGTTCCTCTCCACCGAGGAGGGCTGGCCCGGCGCCGACGGCACGACGAATTCCTACCCCAACGACCTGCTGTTCATCGCGACGATCCTCGACGAGCTGGATGCCGCCTGCAACGTCGACCTCGACCGGGTCTTCGCCGCCGGCCACTCCCGCGGGGCCGGCTTCACCGCGCTCATGGCCATCGGCTCGGGGCAGCTCTCGACGGCGGTGGGCACCTGGGTGAGCCCGTTCGCCGCCTACGCGGTCAACGCCGGCTACGACCCGACCGGCGGCTACTTCGACCCCGCCGCCGCGAGCCCCAAGGGCCCGGTGTGGGTGATTCACGGCACCGCGGATTCCAACGTGCCCTACAGCTACGGCGAGGACCTCGCCGAGGCGCTGGACGCCGGCGGCTGGGACGTCACCTTCACCCCGGTGAGCGGCGCCGGCCACACCTGGCTGTTCCGGGCGACCTACGGGCAGGACGACGAGGACCTGTGGAGCTTCTTTTCGGCGGCGCGGTAGGGGCGCCGCCGACGGGGCGGCCCGCCGACGGGGCGGGCGGCGGGTCGGTTTCACCATTCGAGACTGGAGGAATCCCCCATGCGGAACATCACCTGGATCGCGCTGGCGCTGGCGGCGGCCTGCCGCTCGGGCGCCGACAAGGGCGGCGAGACCGGCCTGCTGGAGCCGGCGGGCGACGGCGGGGCGGCGACGACGGACGACGCCGACGGAGACGGCTACGCCTCGGCGGATGCCGGCGGGGACGACTGCGACGACGGGGACCCGGACGTGAACCCGGGCGCGAGCGAGGTTCCCTACGACGGCCTCGACAACGACTGCGACGCGAGCACGCCGGACGACGACCTCGACGGCGACGGCTACGGGGCGGTGGAGGCCGGCGGGGAGGATTGCGACGACGCGGACGCGGGGGTCCACCCGGATGCCGTCGAGGTCTGCAACGGGGCCGACGACGACTGCGACGGGGTGATCGACGACAACGCGGGCGATGTCTGGTACCTCGACGCGGACGGCGACGGCTACGGCGACGCGGAGGTGAGCAGCCAGGACTGCGAGCAGCCGGGTCGGTACGTGGACAACGCCGAGGACTGCGACGACACCGACGCCGGGGTGTACCCGGGGGCCGAGGAGGCCTGCAACGAGGTCGACGACGACTGCGACGGGGACGTGGACGAGGGGGTGAAGACCACCTACTACGCCGACGTGGACGGGGACGGCTGGGGCGATGCGGCCTCGACCACCGAGGACTGCGCGCTGCCGACGGGCTACGCCGAGGAGGCCGGGGACTGCGACGACCTCGACCCGACGGCCTGGCCCGGGGCCGACGAGACCTGCGACGGGGTGGACGACGACTGCGACGGGGACGTGGACGAGGACGCGGTGGACGCGCCGACCTGGTACGCCGACGCCGACGGCGACGGCTACGGGGACCCGGCCAGCGCGGCGGCCGCCTGCGAGGCGCCGACGGGCTTCGTCGCGGACGACAGCGACTGCGACGACGGCGACGCGAGCGTCAATCCCGACACGACCTGGTACGTGGACGCGGACGGGGACGGCTGGCCGGCGTCGAGCCCGTCGGTGACGAGCTGCGAGGCGCCGACGGGCTTCGTGGCGGCGACCTCGGCCTGGGACTGCGACGACGCGGACGCCTCGGCGAACCCCGGCGAGTCGGAGGTGTGCGACGAGGTGGACAACGACTGCGACGGGGACGTGGACGAGGGGGTGACGAGCACCTTCTACGCGGACCGGGACGGGGACGGCTACGGGGACGCGGCGACCTCGGTGGAGGCGTGCTCGGCGCCGACGAGCCTGTACGTGAGCGACGACACCGATTGCGACGACCTCGACGCGGCGAGCCACCCCGGGGCCTCCGAGACCTGCGACGGGGCCGACAACGACTGCGACGGGGACGTGGACGAGGGCCTGCTGGGCACGGCGGCGGCCTGCCCGGCCGAGAGCTGCGCCGCGGTGCTGGCCGACGACCCGTCGGCGGCGGACGGCAGCTACTACCTCGACCCGACGGGCACCGGCGACGTGGCGGCCTGGACCTGCGACATGAGCACCGACGGCGGCGGCTGGACGCTCATCGTGGACTGGGACGCCGAGAACGACGGCGACACCATCGACGACTTCGAGGCGGCCTTTTCCGAGAGCTACAACGACATGACCGACTGGACGGACAAGGGAACCTACATCCGCTGGTCGGACTACAACGCCTCGGCCGACGTCATGGCCTACACGGTGCCGGTGGACGTGCCCAACGGCGGCGAGGCGATGCTCGACGTGCACCTCTACGGCTACAGCTACGAGGACTCGGCCACCTTCTTCTCGGGCGAGGTCGCCGGCAGCCAGGAGGAGATCCTCTGCGCGGCCTACATGGACTGGTCCTCGTCGGGTATCAGCGCCTGGTCGAGCGCCGAGCAGGCGTACTGGCCGTCCTACACCTGCTCGACCTACGTGAGCGGATCGTCGGGCAACACCTTCACCTGGAACGGCACCTGGACCGCGACCCTGTCGGGCGAGATCGAGGCCTTCGACCTCACCTCCTTCCACTACGACAGCGGCTACGGCGACTACACCCGGCTCTACAGCCTGGCCTTCTGGGTGCGCTGAGGGCTCGGCCGCGAAGGTGCTTCCCCGCCGGGAGGGGCGGAGCGCCGGGCTCCGTTGCGGGGGGGCGATGTCGAGGTAGGCCCATCGACCCTGGCCTCCGCCGGTTCGTCGGTGGAGGCTCATCTCCTACCACCCGATCAACGAGGAGCGTGGGATGCGGACGTGGACTTGGCTCGCGCTGGCGCTGGTGGCGGCCTGCGGTACGGATGGCGACAAGGGCGGCGAGACGGGGCAGGTGGTGCCCGACGGGGACGGCGGGGCGGCGACGACGGACGACGCCG
>WGAH01000717.1 GCA_015489145.1 Deltaproteobacteria bacterium | reverse complement strand
CCCTGGGACACCCGCTACGACCCGGGCTACGCCGGCGCCCTCGACGGCTCCGACGCCGCCCTGCGCCCCTACCGCGACGGCGGGGCCACCCCCTCCCCCCGGGACGTGGCCCACGTGCGCGCGCTGTACGAGGGCGAGCTGAGCGAGCTGGACGCCTGGCTGGGGGAGGTCCTCGACGCCGCCGGCGAGGACGCGGTGGTGGTGGTCACGGCGGACCACGGCGAGAGCTTCGAGCACGGCTACTGGTTCAACCACCGCGACGCCCTGTGGGACGCGGTGCTGCACGTGCCCCTGGTCGTGCGGGCGCCGGGGCTCGCACCCGGGCGGGTGGACCACCAGGTCGGCCTCGTGGACGTGGCGACCACCGTCCTCGACCTCGCCGGCCTGCCCCGCGACCGCCGCATGATCGGCGTGGACGCCGTGGCCGAGTCCCGGCCCGTGGTCTACGCGATCACCGACCCCTGGGTGGGCAGCGGCGCCTTCGCCGCCCGCACGCCGCGCCACAAGCTCATCGTCCGCGAGGGCCGCGCCATCGCCTACGACCTCGCCGCCGATCCCGGCGAGACGCGGCCCCTGGCCGCGGTTCCCGAGGAGCTCGCCTCCGCCCGCGCCGACCACGCGCGCCTCGTCGCGGGCTTTCCGGTCCGGGACGCGCCTCCCGCCCGGGTCCTCGACGAGGCCGAGCGCGCCCGCCTCGAGGCGCTGGGCTACCTCGACCCGACGGCGGATCAGGGGTTGCAGACGAAGGGCTCGCCCTGACCCTCGATTTCCTGGGTGAGCGCCATCGTGTAGCGCACGACCACCTGGTCGGGCACGGGCGTGAGGCCCACCGGGGGGTCGAAGTCCAGCGAGACGGTGGTCTGGAGCAGGTGGAAGGCCCCGGAGTCGGCCGGCACGATGCGGGTGTCGATGGCGCAGTTGTAGCTGGGCTGGGTGCTGTCGTCCTCGCAGTCGATGCCCATGCCCGCCAGCACCTCCTTCAACCGCGAGTTCGCGAGGTCCACCGGGTAGAGCGGGTCGCCCTCGTCGAGGTTGGGGTCGCCGGTGATGCCGATGCGGACGGCGTCCCGGACGGCGTGGACCAGCGTGTTCTGCCGGTAGGTGTAGGCGCCGTAGTCGAACACCCCGCCCGCCGCGACGATCATCACGGGCAGGGTGAGGCCGAACTCGATGGCGTTGGACCCGCGGCGGCGGCGCTTCATGGCTGGAGCTCCAGGCGGATGATGGACTCGGCGCTCACCCCGCCATCGGGCTGCGGGATGATGGGCAGGCCCAGGAGGGGGGCGTACTGCTCGATGGTGGCGACGCAGGTCAGCTCCGCCACGCCCGAGGTGCTGGTGCGGACTTCGGCGCTGACGGTGCAGGCGCCGCCCGAGGCGTCGTCGCAGGCCATGCCCCGGTGGATGATGCCGGCCCAGTCCTTCATCGACTGCACGGCCACCGCGGCGGGGTCGCCCTCGCTCGGCGAGACGACGGAACCGGCCCGGCAGCCGTAGCGCACGATGTCGACGAGGGTGGTGCGCTGCCAGAAGGCCCAGCCGTACTCCATGATGCCGGCGACCAGGGCCAGGAAGAAGGGCAGGATCAGCGCGAACTCGAGGGCGTTGGCCCCGCGCCGGGACCGCGCCGCTCGCGCCGGGGGGAGAGGCCGCATCGTCACAACACCAGCACCGGCGGGATGCGCCGGGCGATGGTCTCGAGCAGCTCGGCCAGCTCGGAGGAGGAGGGGGTGTCGTAGGCGATGCCGTCGCCGCGGACGAGGCTCTCCATGTAGGCGGCCTGGGCCGCGTTGCCGCTGCGGTTGAGGAAGACCGAGTAGATGTGGATGTTGTCGGGGTCGAGCGGGTCCGCGTCGTTCCAGGTGAGGTCGGCCTGCTCGATGCCGGCGTCCTTGCGCGCTTCCCGGCACCAGGTGGGGTTGTACGGGTAGCACTGGGGGATGCCGTCGGACAGCACGATCATGACCTTGGTGGCCCGGGGGTTGGACTCGGCGAGCATGTGCTCGCGGGCCACGAGGATGCCGTCGCCCTGGCTGGTGCCGTCGGTGCCGGTGCTCGGCGCGGCCTCGCTGGCGGTGGCGCAGGGGAGCATGTCGTTTTCGTGGATGCCCGGCTTCGAGCACCAGTCGACCTGGGACCAGGCGTCGCGGATGCCGTCGTAGTTGTCGACGACGGTGGTCAGCGGCGTGTAGACCTCGGCTCCGCCGGTGAAGGTGGTCATGCCGACCCGGACGAAGGGGCTGCCCCGCTGGTTGAGGATGTCGAGGAGGCAGAGGTCGGCCTGCACGGCGTCGCCGATCTCGTCCCGGAAGGAGCCGGTGATGTCCTGGACGATCATGACGTCCACCGGACGCACGGCGGCGAGGCCGGAGCCCGAGCCGGCCTGGGACTCGTCCACGCCGAACAGCGGCATGAGCAGCAGCGGCAGGGGCTGCCGGCCGACGTGGATGCGGACGGCGTTGACCTGGCCGTTCGGGTCGAAGTTGCCCTCGTAGTCCCAGCTCCCCCACTCGATGTCGCGGTCGGCCCCGGTGCCGGGCCCGCCGACGTAGTTGCGGTCGATCAGCTCCTGGGCGGCGGCCTCGGCGGCGGCCTGGTCGTGGGTGCGGTCGAACTGGGTCAGCGCGGCGAGGGCCGCGGCGTCGGCGGCGTTCTGCGCCTGCATGCGAACGAGGCGGATGTAGGCGGTGTCGATGACGAGAACGCCGAATCCCAGCAGCACCACGATGAGGGCCGCCGCCGCGATGGCGTAGCTGCCGCGTCGGGAGCGGGGCATGGGAACTCCGGTGTGGATGAGGGGAGCAGGGGGGTGCCGCGGCCCGATCATAGCGCCTTGGCGCCGGGGTGCCGGCCTTCGTGGAACGGCGTGAAACAAACTTGCAAGTGCCCGGTCGCACGGCCGCGGCGTACCCGGGGGAACGGATCGGGTGCCCCGCCCCTCGACCCCCCGGGTACGCCGCGGCCGTGCGACCGGGCACTTGCAAGTTTGTTTCACGCCGTTCCACGAGGCCGGCACCCCGGCGCCAAGGCGCTATGATCGGG
>WGAH01000716.1 GCA_015489145.1 Deltaproteobacteria bacterium | reverse complement strand
GGACTCTCCCGTGCAGGCGATCAGCCGGCGGTGGTGAGGGTTGGACGAACGGTGAAACCGAGGACGATGCGCCAGTCCGGCGTGCCGATTCCGCGCCCCACGCCCGTCCCGGCGGCCGCTTCACCCTGCCCGGGGGCGGCGCGATCTACGCCGCCGCCGGGACGGGCGTGGGGCGCGGAATCGGCACGCCGGACTGGCGCATCGTCCTCGGTTTCACCGTTCGTCCAACCCTCACCACCGCCGGCTGATCGCCTGCACGGGAGAGTCCCATGAGCCTCATCGCCCTGCTCGCCGCCCGTTCGGCCCTCGCCGCCACCCTGACCGTCGACCCGTCGAACCCGTCGGCCTACGCCACCATCGCCTCGGCGGTGGCGGACGCGGCGGACGGCGACCGCGTCGAGATCGCCAGCGGCACCTACACCGAGTGCGTGCTCGTCGACTCGGTGGCCCTCGAGCTCGCCGCCGCCTCGGGGGCCTCCCCCACCCTCGACGGTTCCGCCTGCCTGACCGGCGCCACCCTCACCGTGCGCGACGCCCCCGTCGTCGTCGAGGGCCTGAGCTTCGTCTCGGCGCCGAACCGCGCCATCGACGTGTCCGGCAGCTCGGACGCGCTGTTCCTCGACGTGACGGTGCGCGACGCGCGGGCGCCCTCCGGGGGCTGCGGCGGCGGCCTGTACGCGGAGAACAGCGTCCTCACCGTGTCGGCGTCGTCCTTCAGCAGCGACTCGGCGCTGCAGGGAGGCGCCCTGTGCGCCGTGGACAGCGACGTGGCGATCGACGCCTCGACCTTCGAGGACAACGCCGCCGACGAGTGGGGCTACGGCGGCGCGGTCTACGCCAAGGGCGGCTCGCTGGTGATCGAGGACTCGACCTTCGCGTCGAACCAGGCGGGGCAGCTCCTCGGCGGGGAGTACGGCGGCGCGCTGTACGCCGGCGGCCTCGCCTCCGTCGAGGTCGCGAACGCGACCTTCTCGGGCAACGCCGCCGCGGTGGCCGGGGCCTTCGCCATCGAGAACACGCCCGACGTCCGGTTCAGCGGCGTCGACGTGGTCGGCAACCAGGCGATGTACGGGGGGGCGGGCGCGGTCTTCAGCGGCGATCCCGCGACGGTGGAACTCGTCGAGCTGGACCTGACCGACAACGAGGGGCGGGACGGCTACCCGGGCCTGTACGTCGGCATGGAGGGCGGCAGCCTGGAGGTCCGCGAGGCGAACTTCGCCCGCAACCTCACCGACGGCACGAGCTGGACGTACTCGGCGCTCACGGTGCAGGGTCCCGACACCGTGACGGTCGACGCCTCCACCTTCACGGGCAACACGGGCGATCCCTCGGCGCTCTCCGTCGATGCGACGGAGGTCGAGATCGTCGACACGACCTTCGACGGGACCGGCAGCAGCTTCGACGGCGAGGCGGTTCGCCTCACCGTCGACCGGGCCAGCCTCCTCGGGATCACCGCCCGGGACTTCGAGGGCGCGGGCGTGGAGACGGTCCTCGTCGCCGACGCGACCGCCCAGGTCGAGCTGTCGCGCTCGACCCTCCTCGGCAACGACCGCATCAACGCCTTCCTGAGCACCGCGGACCTCCTCGTCGACAACACGCTGTTCGCCTGCAACGCGGACGGGGACTCCGGCGCGATCACGGTCTCGGGCGGCGACTACGAGGGGCGCTACAACATCTTCGCGGCCAACGGCGCATCGGGCGGCAGCATGTACCCCGCCGTCCACGTCGGCTGGGGGAACGTGCTGTCGGAGCACGAGACCTACGTCGGCCAGTACGGGCCGAGCGCGTCGGCGATCTACGCCCCGAGCGGCGGGTCGTTCAGCCTTCTCATCGACTCGGACATCTTCGCGGACAACCGCAACACGGCCGTCTACGGCGACGACCCCGGCGCCTCGATTCGCAACAGCGACTGGTGGGGCAACGACACCGACGTCGGCGGCGCGCTGTCCCTCACCGTCGGCGCGGACGGCAATGTCTCGGCGGACCCGGGCTTCGTCGCCTGGAGCGACGACGGCGACTGCACGAACGACGACCTCACCCTCGCGGCGGGCTCGGCCCTGGCGAACGCCGGCGATTCCGCCGACTCGAACTGCGACGGCTCCTCTCCGGCCGACATCGGCGCCACCGGCGGGCCGGACTCCCTGTGGTGCGACGGGGACGGGGACGGCTTCCTCGGCATCGAGGACTGCGACGACGCCGAGGCGGCGGTCTTTCCCGGGGCCGACGAGTTCTGCGACGGCGTGGACGACGACTGCGACGGCGAGGTGGACGAGGACGACGCCGTGGACGCGCCGACCTGGTACCTCGACGCCGACGGCGACGGCTACGGCGACCCGAGCGCCGCCGTGCGGGCCTGCGCCGCGCCCTCGGGCATGGTGGCCGACGGGACGGACTGCGACGACGGGGACGCGAGCGTGAACCCCGGGGCCGTGGAGACGTGGTACGACGGCGTGGACCAGGACTGCGGCGGGGACGACGACTTCGACGCGGACGGGGACGGGTGGGCGCAGGGCGACGACTGCGACGACGGGGACGCGGGGGTGAACCCCGGGGCCGTGGAG
>WGAH01000715.1 GCA_015489145.1 Deltaproteobacteria bacterium | reverse complement strand
TCCTCGGGCGGCTCCCCCGCGGGAGGCGGCGCCTCCTCCCACGGCCGGGCGTCGGTCCCGGGGGCGGGCGCCTCCTCCAGGTCCGGCTCCGGCGGCGCCGGCTCCCGGGCGAGGCGCCCGACCAGGCCCGCCACGGCCTCGGGGTAGGCCAGGCGGCGCTCGCCTTCCCCGCCGGCGTCCTCGGCGAGTTCCTCGGCGAGGTCCCGCCACTCCTCGGGGGACATCGGGCCGCCCATGCCCCGCAGCACCTCGTCGAGGGCGACGGCGAGGTCGGCGCAGCTCACGAAGCGGTCGTCGGGGTCGGGGGCGAGGCAGCGACGAAGCACCCGCTCGAAGCGGTCGGGCAGGTCGTCGCGGGGCGGTCGGGGCAGCTCGCCGGCGAGGATGGCCTCGAAGGTGGCGGTGGCGCGGGGGCGTCGGAAGGGGTTGCGGCCGGTGGCCAGGGTCCAGAGCGTGAGCCCGAGCGCGTAGACGTCCGTCCGCGCGTCCGCGCCGAGCAGGTCGAGCTGCTCCGGCGCGAGGAAGGCGTAGCGGTCGATGTTGTCGGCGACATGGGGCGGGAGCCCCCCGGCCGCCCGACCCTCGAGCCCCGTCAGCTTGAGGCGACCGTCGCGCAGCAGCCGCAGCCGGTGGGGGGAGACGCCGCCGTGGACGAGGCCGGCGGGGGCGAAGCGCGGGTCGCGCAGGTCGTGCAGCGCGGCGAGGCCGCGGGCCACCTCGGCGCCGAGGGAGGCGACGAGGCGCGCGCCGAGGCGCCCCCAGCGCCCGGCGACGGCGGCGAGGTCCCAGCCGTCGAGGGGCTCCAGGACGAGCCAGGCCAGGCCGTCCTCGCGCCCGACGCCCACCACGGCGGGCAGCAGCGGCAGTTCGAGGCCGGCGAGGAACTCCCCGAAGCGAAGGAAGGCCTCGCGGGCCGCCGGGTCGTCCTGCACCGGGAGCACGGGCAGGACCAGGGTGGCGGCGGCGTCGCCGGGACCCGCCGCGTGCAGGCTCACGCTGGCGCGCCCCGCCTCGAACGGGCGGACGCACCGGAACGCGCCCACCTGGAGTTCGGGCACTCGCTCGCGCAGCCGCATGGGCACCTCGGCCGGGCCATAGCGAAGGAGGTCTTCGCGCGCCAGCCCGGCCCGATGCTACCAGCCGTCGCCGCCCGGGCCGCCGTAGGCGCCGATGTCGCTGGTGGTCCCGTCGGTGTCGGTGATCGACGGGTCGCCGGCGTCCACGCAGGGGCTTCCCGCGCCGAGGGTGAGGTCCCAGTCCACGCCGTCGGCGGCGCTCACGTCGGCGTAGAGCGGATCGTCGGCGATGTTGCCCGTGCCGCCCGTCGGGTCGTCGTAGCCGTCGAAGGGATCGGAGCCGTTGTCGTAGAAGTTGCTCCAGGTCAGGTCCTGCCCGGCCAGCAGCGAGCCCGACAGCGCCCCCAGCGCCCCGCCGGTCGCGGCGTCGTTGGACACGAAGTTCGTGTTGACGACCGTCAGGTCCGAGCCGTAGTAGCCGTACAGCCCGCCGCCCTCGCCGCCGGAACCGCTCGCCTCGTTGCCGACCACGTCGCAGTTGTCGAGCTCGGCCTGCGAGGCGGTGCCGAGGTAGATGCCGGCGCCCCGCAGGGTGGAGCCGTCGCTGATCGCGTTGTTCGCGACGATGAGGTTGGCGGCCACCAGCACGCTGTCGATGCCCAGGGCCAGCCCGCCGCCCTCGTCCTCGTCGGTGCCGGCGAGGCTGTTGTCGGCGATGAGCAGGTTGGCGAGGTCGAGGACGCTGTAGCTCGCGTAGATCCCGCCGCCGAGGGCCGGGGCTACGGCGGCGCTGCCGGTGAGCAGGCTGTTGGCCGCCACGGTCCCGCCGGCCCAGCTCACCTCGGAGTCGTCGAAGCAGGCGCCGACGCCCGTGACGGTGGCCCGGTAGGCGGCCAGGGCCTCGTCGGTGTTGTCGGTGATCGTCACGTCGGTGAGGTCGAGGACCGAGGACTCGGCGGCCAGGCCCACGCCGCAGGTCGTGACCTCGCCGCCGGTGCTCGCGAAGGACGCGGCCCCGGTGGCGGACACCGTGTTGCCGGTGATCTCGAGGCCGTCGAGGGTGGCGGTCGCCGCCGAGAGGTACACGCCGACGCCGGTGCAGGTGTCGCCAGTGCCGCACGTGTTGCCGGTGACGACCAGGTCCTGGAGGGTCGGGCTGGCGGCCGAGACGTAGATGCCGGCCCCCGCCGCCGCCTCGCCGCCGGTGATCGTGAAGCCCTGGAGAAGGGCGTCGGCCGTCTCGCCGGAGTCGAAGGTGACCACCGGCCCGCTGCCGTCGCCCTCGACGGTGGTGCTCGCGGCGCCCTCCCAGCCGATCACCCGCAGGTCCTTGCCGGCGAAGTCGAGGTTCTCGGCGTAGGTGCCCGCCGAGACGCAGACCGTGTCGCCGCTGGCGAGGGCGTCGATCGCGTCGGTGATCGTCGCGTAGTCGCCGGGCACCGCGTGCCCCCAGTCGACGAGGCCGTCGCAGTCGTCGTCCACCCCGTTGCACGCCTCCGACGCGCCGGGGTTCACCTCGGGCTCGGCGTCGTCGCAGTCGTAGGGGTAGCGGTAGACGTAGCCGCTCGGACACGAGCAGCCCCGCGCGGTGTCGGTCGAGACGCCGTAGCCGTCGCCGTCCGCGTCGCGCACGCAGGTCACCGCCTCCACGGCGTCGTCCTCGTCGATCTCGCCGTCGCAGTCGTCGTCGAACTCGTCGCAGTGCTCCTCGGCCCCCGGGTGGATCGTCGCGTCCTCGTCGTCGCAGTCGCCCCCCTCGGCCACCACCCCGGACGGGGGCGAGCAGCTCCACAGCTCGGTGGCGTCGTCGCCGTAGCCGTCGCCGTCCGCGTCGGTGTACCAGGGCCCGGCGTCGGCGGCGTCGTCCGGGTCGACCCGACCGTCGCAGTCGTCGTCCACCCCGTTGCACACCTCCTCGGCGTCCGGGTTCACCGCCGCGTCCCCGTCGTCGCAGTCGCCCCCCTCGGCGACGTAGCCCGAGGGCTGCTCGCAGGCGCTCGCCGCCTGCCCCTCGTCGCCCCAGCCGTCGCCGTCCGCGTCGGCGTACCAGGTGGGGGCGTCGGCGGCGTTGACGTCCACCTCGCCGTCGCAGTCGTCGTC
>WGAH01000714.1 GCA_015489145.1 Deltaproteobacteria bacterium | reverse complement strand
GGCGGAGGGTGTGCCACGAGAAGCGCTCGGCGAGGATGCGGCCGACCCTTTCCTTTTCTTCCGCTGTCGGCGTTTCTTGTGCCCTTCGCGCTGGGGTTCCGCTCGCCGGCTCGACGATGACCTGCGCGGTGCCGTACCAGTTGGGCCGGTGTGGCTCGGGGACCTCGATGGTCAGCACGTCGCCGCGGTGGTTGTGTCCCTCCCATCGCATGGGGACGACCTTTCCGCGGGTGCGCTGTGCTACGAGGTTCCGCCCTTGGATCACGTCTCCGGCCACCCCGAGCACATGGGACGAGTAGGCTCCCGCACTCATCGCGCACAGGTGGTCGACCTGGTCGAGCAGCGTGCTCTTTCCGCAGCCGTTGGGCCCCACCAGCACCGTGAGCCGGTCGAACTCCACCTCGACGTCGAGGAGCGACCGGATGCCCTGGAACCGCACGCGCTTCAGCATGGCTCGCTTCTACCACGGGCGACGGGCCCCGTGGGCCGCTCCTACCGCCGGGCGGAAGCGGCGATGCGCTCGGCCCAGGTGTCGGCGTCGGGGTGGGTGCGGCCGTCGACGACCACGCGCACGTCCACGCCGTCGCCGGCGGCCGTCCAGCCGCGCATCCCGGAGGGCAGGCCGGCGAGGCTGAGCCCGCCGCCGGCGTCTTCGCCCGGCCGCCGCGCCAGGACCTCGATCACGGCGGCGTCGCGGGTGATGTCGCCCGCCGCGAGGCCGCCGGGCCCCTCCGCCTCGACCGAGGCGGCGAGGTCGGCGGGCAGCTCCACCGACAGCGCGCCCCCCGGCGCCGTCACCCGCGTCCAGTCCTTCGCCGGCTCCATCAGCTTCCACGGTTGCCCGTGCAGGAGCCCCACCCGCAGGCTCACGGCGATGCCCACCGCCGAGGCCGCCTCGACGACGCGCCAGCCGAAGGAACGGGCCGCGCCGACCTCGGGGCGCAGCGCGAGGACCGCGAGCAGCCCGCCGAGCGCCCCGCCGAGGTGCCCGAGCAGGGAGATTCCGGGGAAGAAGCTGATGACCAGGCAGAGCAGCAGGTTGGCCCGCGCGGCGTTGCGAAGGGGGCGGCGCATGGGCGCCGGGAGCTGCGGCCCGCGCCGCCAGGCCACCCAGGCCAGGGCGACGAGCAGGCCCCACAGGGCGGTGGAGGCGCCGATCATCACCGCGTCGCCGGCGGCCATCGCCGCGGCGTTGCCGCCGACGGCGGCGGCGAGGAGCACGGCCACGGTGGGGCCGGTGCCGACCAGGCGCTCGAAGAAGCGGCCGAGGTTCCAGAGGGCGAAGCCGTTGAAGGCGAGGTGGACGATGCCCGCGTGCAGGAAGGCCGGCGTCAGCAGCCGCCAGGGCTCGGCGAAACCGCCGGGGATCGCCGCCCCCATGCGGGTGAGGGTGGCGGTGGTGTGGCTGCCGCCCCAGGCCTCCTCGCCGAGCCAGGCGACGACCATCAAGGCGAGGAGCGCCGGGGTGGCGACGGCCCGGTTCGGGGCGAGACGCTCGCGAAAGCGGCCGATGTCGGCCTGCTCGGCCTCGAAGGCCCGCCGGCTCTCGGCGAGGCGGCGGGCGAGGTCCTCGGGGGCGGGCGCCCCGGCGCCCGGGGCATCGGCGATGCGGGCGAGCACCTCGGGGAGCACCGGGCCCGGGCTGGCGCCGGGGGCCTTCCACAGCCCGCCCTCCGGGTCGATGCCGAAGACGTGGATGCGCCGCCGGTAGCGCTCGGCGCGCAGGCGGTTCGCGACGGGACCGCGCCAGCCGAGGTCGGGTGCGAAGACGACGACGCGGAGCTTGCTCCGGCCGAGCCGCTCGCCGAAGCGCGCGACGAGGTCCGCCAGGCCGGGACCCGCCTCCACCGCGAGGAGGGGGTCGCCGTCGGGTTGCACCAGCACCACCGCGCTGGCGCCCCAGTGCGCCGGCCGCGCCCCCGCGTCCAGGGCGAGGGCCACGAACTGGCGGAAGACGCGGCTCGCGGGCGCCGCGGGACCCGGGTCCGCGCTCGGGGGACGGTCGGTCACCGGCTCGCCCGCCGCCGGATCAGTGGGCCACGCGGCCCGCCGGCGGGATGCCGGGGCTCAGGGGCGCCT
>WGAH01000713.1 GCA_015489145.1 Deltaproteobacteria bacterium | reverse complement strand
GAGATCGGGCGCCTGCCCAGCGGCGTGTCCGCCGTGCAGGGCGAAGGGGACATCGTCGCCCGGGCCCGGGTCGACCTGCCCCTGCCCCGGCTGCTGCGCCTCGCCGCCGGCATGGGCGCCGCCGTGCCCGACGCCCGCTTCGACCTCGACGAGGAGGAGGGCTACGCGCCCCGCCCGAAGCGGGCGTCGGGCACGGCGGCGCCCATGCCGGCGGCGAGGCGCAGCAGCCGGGGCAGGGGCAGGTCGACCCGGGCCCGGGCGACGATGTCCCCTTCGCCCTGCACGGCGGACACGCCGCTGGGCAGGCGCCCGATCTCGGGCAGGGTGAGCGGCTTGTGGCGGCGCAGGAGCAAGGTGATCATGGGGCCTCCGCGCTTCCCGTAGCCGGCTTCTCCGGAATCGGCCCGCCGGGCACCTCCGCGTCGCCCGCGGCGGCGGCCGGCTCGCCGCCGAGCCACCGGGCGATGCGCTCGACGGCGCCGTCGACGCCGAGCGCCTCGGTGTCCACCGCGATTTCGGCCTGGGCGTAGAGGGGGGCCCGGGCGTCGAGGATCGCCTCGATCTCCAGCCGGGCGTTCGGCCGGCCGGCCATCGGCCGCAGGTCGCCCTGGGCCCGCACCCGGGCGAGGTGGGCCGCCGGGGAGGCCCGGAGCCACACGGTGCGGGCGCGCTCCCGGAGCAGGGACCAGCTCTCGGGGTGGGTCACGACCCCGCCGCCGGTGGCGAGGACGAGGCCGCCCCTCCGGGCGAGCAGCCCCCCGAGGACCCGGGATTCCAGCTCGCGGTAGTGGGCTTCCCCCGACATCTCGAAGATGCCGCCGAGGTCCATGCCGGCCAGGGCCTCCACGCGCTCGTCGACCTCGACGAAGGCCCAGCCGAGGCGGCGGGCGAGGGCGGCGCCGATGGTGGACTTGCCCGCCCCGCGCAGGCCGACGAGGGCCACCTTGTCGCCGGCGCCGGGGCCCAGGCCGCGAAAGAGCGTGGCGAAGCTGAGGTCGAGGGCGCGGCAGAGGTCGGCGAGGCGCTGGACGCTCACGTTGGCGCGGCCGGCCTCGAGGCTGCCGAGGAACCGGGGGGACAGCCCGGCCCGGCGGGCGAGGCGGGCCTGGCTCCAGCCGAGCGCCCGGCGGCGGGCGCGCAGGCGGCGGCCGATCTCGACGAGGAGGGGGTCGGTGTCGGGAGGCATGAGGCACTATATTGCGGTTTCAACCGCTTGCACAGGCAGAAATCTGCACTATGTGTTGGAAGTCACGCCCCCCTCCGGAGTCCTCGCATGGCCGATGCCGTCCACCCCCCGGTTCACTTCCGCACCCACCCCGACCGCTACCTTCACTGGGACCTCTCCTTCGACGGGCCGGTGGCGACGCTGACGATGAAGGTCGCCGAGGACCGGCCGATGTGGCCCGGGGCCTACGAGCTGAAGCTCAACAGCTACGACCTCGCCGTCGACATCGAGCTGGCCGACGCGGTGGAGCGCATTCGCTTCCAGCACCCCGAGGTGCGGGCGGTGGTGCTGACCAGCGCGCTGGACAAGGTGTTCTGCGCCGGCGCCAACATCCGCTTCCTCGGCCAGGCCAGCCACGCCTTCAAGGTGAACTTCTGCCGCTACACCAACGAGACGCGGGCCGGCATCGAGGACGCCAGCCGCCACTCGGGCATCCACTGGATCGCCGCCCTGAACGGCACCGCCTCGGGGGGCGGCTACGAGCTGGCGCTCACCGCCGACGAGATCCTGCTCATCGACGACGGCAACGCCGCGGTCTCCCTGCCCGAGGTTCCGCTGCTCGGGGTGCTGCCGGGCACCGGCGGGCTCACGCGCATCACCGACAAGCGCCGGGTGCGCCGGGACGTGGCCGACGTCTTCTGCACGAAGGCCGAGGGCTTCCGCGCCCGCGACGCCCTGCGCTTCGGCTTCGTCGACGCCGTGATCCCCCGGTCGCGCTGGGCCGACGCGGTGGCCGAGCGGGCCCGGGCGGCGGCCGAGGCGCGGGCCCCGCGCGCCGGCGGGCCCGGGGTGCCGCTGCCGGAACTCGCCTTCGACGAGCGCGACGACGGCTGGTCCGGCCGCTTCGTCGACCTCCGCATCGAGGGGCGCGCCGCGCACCTGCGCATTCGCGGGCCGGACGCCGATCCCGAGCGATCCGCCGCCACCTGGGCGCTGCACGCCTTCCGCGAGCTCGACGAGACCCTGGTGCGCCTGCGCTTCAACCACCTGGAGGTGGGGCTGGTGCTCGTGCGGACCGAGGGCGACCCGGCGGCCGTCCTCGCCCACGAGGCGGCGATGCTCGACGGCGCCGCCGCGGACTGGTTCTGGGAGGAGGTCCGCCTGTTCCAGGCCCGGGTGCTGCGGCGCCTCGACAACGGCGCCAAGACCGTCTACGCCCTCGTCGAGCCCGGCAACGCCTTCGCCGGCCCGCTCCTCGACATCGCGCTCGCGGCGGATCGGACCTACATGTACCTCGATCCCGACGAGCGAAACGCGATCCGCCTCGGCCGGGGGCAGGGCGGCGCCTGGCCGATGGGGAACGGTCGCAGCCGGCTGGCCCAGCGCTTTCCCGCCGACCCGGAGGCGCCGGCGCGGCTGCTCGCCCGGGCCGGCGAGGCCATCGGCGCCGAGGAGGCCGAGGAGCTCGGCCTGGTCACGATGTCTCCCGACGAGTTCGACTGGGAGGACGAGGTCCGCATCGCCGTCGAGGAGCGCCTGAGCCTGTCGCCGGACGCCCTGACCGGCATGGAGCAGAACCTGCGCTTCGGCGGCCCCGAGACCTGCGAGACCAAGATCTTCGGCCGCCTGAGCGCCTGGCAGAACTGGATCTTCCAGCGCCCCAACGCCGTGGGCGAGCGCGGCGCGCTCAAGCTCTTCGGCCACCCCGAGCGTCCCGTCTTCGACTTCCGCCGCACCTGACCCGGAGCCCCCATGACCGCCATCGACTACGACAGCCGCATTCCCAACAACGTCGACCTCGCCAGCGACCGGCGCCTCCAGCGGGCGCTCGAGAAGTGGCAGCCCGCCTACCTCGACTGGTGGCGCAGCGTGGGGCCCCAGGTCTTCGCCGACAAGGAGGTCTACCTCCGCACCGCGATCTCGACCGAGCCCGGGGGCTGGGCGAACTTCGGCTACGTCCGCATGCCCGAGTACCGCTGGGGCATCTTCCTGGCCGACGCCGAGCCCGACCGGCGCATCCCCGCCGGCGACCACGCCGGCGAGCCGGTCTGGCAGCAGGTGCCCGGCGAGTACCGCAACGCGCTCAAGCGCATCATCGTCGTGCAGGCCGACACCGAGCCCGCCAGCGTCGAGCAGCAGCGCTGGCTCGCCGAGACCGGCCCGAGCCTCTACGACGTCCGCAACCTGTTCCAGGTCAACGTCGAGGAGGGCCGGCACCTCTGGGCGATGGTCTACCTGCTGCACGGCTGGTTCGGCCGGGACGGCCGCGACGAGGCCGACGAGCTGCTGGCCCGGCGCTCGGGCGACGCCGACAAGCCGCGCATCCTCGACGCCTTCAACCAGCCCTGCTCCGACTGGCTCACCTTCCACTGCTTCACCTGCTTCACGGATCGCGACGGCAAGTTCCAGCTCGGCGCCCTCGCCGAGAGCGCCTTCGACCCGCTGTCCCGCACCACCCGCTTCATGCTCACCGAGGAGGCCCACCACCTCTTCGTCGGCGAGTCGGGCCTGGAGCGGATCATCCGGCGCGGCGCCCAGCTCGCCAAGGCGGACCCCAACGGCGACGCCCGGGACCAGGGCGGCATCGACCTCCCGACGATCCAGCGCTACGTGAACTACTGGTTCTGCTACTCCCTCGACCTGTTCGGCGCCGAGATCAGCACGAATGCCGCCGACTACTTCGCCACGGGCCTCAAGGGCCGCTGGCGCGAGGCCCGCGACTACGAGGACCACCGCGCCCTCGACGGGGTGGCGGTGCTGCCGACGGTGGAGGACGGCCGGCTGGTGGACACCGAGGTGCCGCTTCGGAACGCGATGAACGAGCTGCTGCGCCGCGACTACGTGCGGGACTGCGAGCGCGTCGTGCGCCGCTGGAACCAGGTGCTCGAGGACGAGGGCTTCTCGTTCCGCTTCAAGCTCCCCTCGACGCGCTTCTTCCGCCGGCAGGGCATCTACGCCGGCCACTTCTTCGACCCGGAGGGCAACCTCATCGACGAGGCCACCTGGGAGGCCCGCAAGGACGAGTGGCTGCCGAGCGCGTCCGACCGCGCCTGGGTGGCGCACCTGATGCAGCCGGTGCGCGAGCCCGGGAAGATGGCGAACTGGATCGCCGCCCCGCGCAAGGGCATCCACGGCAAGCCGCTGGACTTCGAGTACGTCCGGCTCGACTGAAGGCGCCGCGCGCCGTGCTCCGGTTCGTCGCCGCGGGGACGGCGGGCGGGGCTGTCCGGCGGCGACGGGACCGGCGATGTCGGCGCCCCTCGCCGGCCGCCGGCTTGATCGTGGCGCTCCTTCGCGGCTACCCTGCCCGGGCAGGTCTCCCCTCGCTCCGGAGTGGCCGATGCAGTCTACCCGCTTCCTGGTCCTCGCGATCCTCGCCGCCGGCTGCGGCACGACCTGGCAGACGGCCGACCAAGACGGCGACGGCGTCTCGCCCGCCCAGGGCGACTGCTGGGACTCGCCCGAGGGCCCGCCGGGCTCGGGGCTGAAGGGCTCGGACATCTTCCCCGGGGCCACCGAGACCTGGTACGACGGCATCGACCAGGATTGCGCCGGTGACGACGACTACGACGCCGACGGCGACGGCTGGGTGCCCGACGGCTACGGCGGCCTGGCCACCCTGGGCGTGCCGGGCACGGGCGAGCTTCCCGAGGGCGACTGCTGGGACGGCCAGGCCGAGCTGGCGGCCGACTACCAGGTGGTGCCGCCTGAGTACGGCACCGACGCCAACGGCGAGCCCTTCGTGCAGCTCAGCGCCGCCGAGGTCAACCCCGGCTACGGCCCCGAGGACGACACCTGGTACGACGGCATCGACCGCGACTGCGCCGGCAACGACGACTTCGACCAGGACGGCGACGGCTACCGCTCGATGTACAACGCCGACGTCACCGGGGCCGTCGGCGAGGACTGCGTGGACGGGGCGTGGAACGACGCCGACAACTTCGCCGGGCTCGACCCGGCCGAGATCAACCCCGACGCCACCGAGGTCTACTACGACGGCACGGACGAGGACTGCGACTTCGAGAACACGCCGGATTGCGACCAGGACGGGGACGGCTCGCCGGCCGACCCCGATCTTCTCGGCTTCTGCGCGGACGAGGACTGCAACGACCTCGACGCCACCGCGGTTCCGAGCGACGAGCCCGAGGTCTTCTACAACGGCGTGGACGACAACTGCGACTTCACCGACGAAGACGGCGACGCCGACGGCGACGGCTGGTGGGCCTGGGACTACGAGGACCGGCTGGCGGCCGGGGGCTACACGGTGGACGAGTCGACGGTGCGCGTCCCGGCCGACGACGTGGCGCGGGACTGCTGGGACGACCCGGACCTGTCCGAGGCGGATCGGTCGGCCCAGGACCTGGTGCCGCTCGACGGCTTCGACGACCTGGCGGCGGCGGACGTGCACCCCGAGGCCGACGACCGGCCCTACGACGCGGTGGACCAGGACTGCGCCGGGGAGGACGCCGACCTGAGCGGCGCGGACGACGACTTCGACTGGGACGGCGACGGCTACACGACGGAGTACTGGCCGACGCGGGACGGCGACCTGGGCGGGGACTGCATCGACTGCCCGGACGACTGCGCGACGGCGACGGGTGAGATGGCCGACTGGTGCGACAGCCTGTGCGCGGCCGAGGACCCGAACCCCGGGGGCGTGAGCGCGGCGGAGGTCAACCCGGGCAACCTCGACGACACGCCCTACGACGACACCGACGCGGACTGCGCGGACGACAGCGACTGGGACGCCGACGGGGACGGCTACGACTCGGTGGGCCGGCCGGACGGGACGGGCACGGACTGCATCGACGGGGGCACCTACGACGAGGCGAACCCGGCGGGCCTGGACCCGTGGGACGTCAACCCCGGCGAGACCGAGACCTGGTACGACGACACCGACCAGGACTGCAACGGCAAGAGCGACTGGGACGCGGACGAGGACGGCTACGACACCCAGGGCGCGGCCGGCGGCACGGACTGCATCGACGGCGGGCGCTACGACGACGCCAACCCCGGCGGGATCGCGGCGGCGGACGCGCACCCGGGCGCGACGGAGACCTGGTACGACGACACGGACCAGGACTGCAACGACAAGAGCGACTGGGACGCGGACGAGGACGGCTACGACACCCAGGGCACGGCCGGGGGCACGGACTGCATCGACGACGGGCGCTACGACGACGCCAACCCGGCGGGCATCGCGGCGGCGAACGTGCACCCGGGGGCCAGCGACACCTGGTACGACGGAACCGACGCCGACTGCGACGACAACGACGGCGACAAGGACGGCGACGGCTACTACATCGACAGCTACGCCTACGACATCACCGGCTACGACAGCACGCCGGACTACGAGATCGGCGACTGCGACGACGAGGACGCCATCGTCTACCCGGGCGCGGCCGAGATCTGCGACGGCCAGTGGAACGACTGCGACGCGAGCGGCTGGTCGGCGAGCGGGGCGCCGTCGGACGAGACGGACGACGACAGCGACGGCTTCGTCGAGTGCGCCTACGACGCGAGCACCTGGGTGGGCTCGTCGAGCGTGACGGGCGGGGACGACTGCGACGACGGCGACGGGCGGGTGTACCCGGCGGCGAGCGAGATCTGCGACGGCCAGTGGAACGACTGCGACGACCCGGACTGGAGCGCCACCGGGGCGCCGTCGAACGAGACGGACGACGACGGCGACACCTACGTCGACTGCACCATCGACAGCGGTGGCTGGGATGGCAGCGCCTCGGTGACGGGCGGGGACGACTGCGACGACGGGGACGCGACGGTGTACCCGTCGGCGACGGAGCTTTGCGACGG
>WGAH01000712.1 GCA_015489145.1 Deltaproteobacteria bacterium | reverse complement strand
GCTGGAGCACGGCGTGTTCTACACGGCGGCGCCCATCGAGGACGCGCCGGACGAGGCGTAGTCGCCGGGCGGGCGCGCCGGTCGGCGGGTTCCGGCGCCCCGGTTCGCCCCCGCCGCGCGCCGCCGGGCCCCCCCGCCGGGACCCGGCGGTTGTTGCCGTGTCAACCCCCTTCCACCGCGCATCGCGTCAGGTCCGGGCAAGAAGCACTTGCGCGTTCGCGGTTCCTGGAGTACCGATACGCTTCCACCCAGGGCCGACCCACTGCAAGAGAGGACCCACATGAAGACCACCAGCCTTTCCTGGCTCATCCTGGTCGCATCGGCCGCCATGGCGGTCGCGTGCGTCGACGACACCAAGACCGACGACAGCGGCGACAGCATCGACCTCGGCGACGGCGGCAGCGCCGGCGACGGCGGCTCCGGCGACGGCGGCTCCGGCGACGGCGGCTCCGGCGACGGCGGCTCGGCGGCCGGCTGGGTCGGTGAGCGCGAGCTCGTCCTGAGCATCCCCGACATGGGCCCCGTCTGCGACATCTGGTGGGACTCCTGGGGCGACGAGAGCAGCGACATCTGCGACGGCTGCGCCTGGGCCTACGACCTCGAGTTCGACTACGTCGGCGACGACCTCGGCGGCTGCGGCGACGGCGGCGACGGCTGGCTGCCCGCCTACACCGTCGGCTACGCCCCGGACTACAAGATCCCGGGCTACGGCACCTACGACCTGATGTTCATGGACTACCAGGGCACGTGGTACTTCCTCGGCTACGTGACCGACTACACCGGCAGCTCCATCGACTACACGATGAGCTGGTACAACTACGGCACCTACTACACCTACTACTACTACTGGTACGGCTCGGGCACCTTCTAGGCCCCGGCCTTCCGGTTCAGCAGGGGTCGGCCCTCGGGCCGGCCCCTCGCTTGTGGGGAGGGACGATGACCCTGCGCTCGTGGCGATGGCTCGGTGCGGTCGCGCTCCTGGTCCAGACCGCCGGCCCCGTCGAGGCCCGGGAGCGCGGCCGCCGCGGCGGCGCCCGGGCTCGCGAGGGGGCCGCGCCGCGCACGGTCCTCCCCCGCCACCGCCGCTTCGGCGAAGACGCTCCCGTGGGGCCCCGCGGGGCGCGCGTCGACCTCGACCCCTCCGAGTTCCCCGACGTGTCCCTTCCCCCCGGCGCCGACCCGGAGGATCCCCTCCTCACCCTCAAGCTGACGGCCCGGCGGGCGACCCTGGCCGGCCAGCCCCAGCGGGTCATGGGGGACCTTCGCGAGGCCCTCGAAACCCACCCCGACGACGTGGACCTCCACGCCCTCCTCGGCGCCGCCCTCGCCCGCGCCGGCCACTACCCGGACGCCGCCGCCGAGCTCGCCCTCGGCCGCACCTCGCCCTACTACGAGCTCGACGGCCTCGACGCCGAGGCCGACGTGCTCCGCGCCGAGGGCCGCGGCCGCGCCGCCGCCGAGCTGCGCTTCCAGCGCTTCCTGGCGGAGGGGGGCCCCGGACTCACCGTGTTCTCCCTGCAAGGCGTCATCGACGACTACCGATCCGCCGGCGATCTCGAGGCCGCCGAGGACATGGCCTGGAAGGCGATCGCCTGGCGCCCCTGGTCGCCGAGCCCCTACGCCATGCTCGCCCTGGTCAAGCTCGACGAGGGCGACCTCGCCGAGGCCGAGGCCCTCGTGTGGCTCGCCGAGCGGAACGGCACCCGCGACCCGGCGCCCCTCGACCTGGCGCGGGCGCGCATCCTCGCGAGCTACGGCGCCTACGACGAGGCCGCCCGCGCCCTGCACCACGCCGCCCGCCTCCGCCCGCGCTCGCGCGCGATCCTCGCCGCCCGCGCCGCCCTGCTGCGCGAGGCCGGCCGCCCGGCCGACGCCCTGGCCCTCATCGAGATGCCCCGGTGGGGCCACCACCAGGACCCCTTCGTGTGGGCCGTCGAGGTCGAGGTGCGCTGGGACCTCGGCGAGAAGGACGCGGCGCGCGCCCTCCTCGACCGCGCCCTGCGCCTCTACCCCGACAACCCCGAGCTCGCGCGGGCCCGCGCCTACCTCGGCGACTGACCCGCCCGCTCGGCCTCGAGCTGGGCCTTCTTGATGCGGCGGGCTTCCTCGTAGAGCTTGCGGCCCTCCTCGGTGCGGCCGAGCTTGTCGAGGATGTTGGCCTGGAGCAGCAGGACGTCGGGGTTGTCCGGCGCGGCGTCGAGGGCCGGGGCGAGGATGTCGCGCGCCTGGGTGTAGTCCCCGGTGTTGAAGGTGGCCTGGGCCCAGGCCCGCCGGGCATCCACGTCGTCGGGGTGGGCCTCGGCGATGTAGCGGTACTCCGCCGCCGCCTCGTCCCAGCGCGACTGCTTCATCAGCATGTTCGCCAGCACCCACCGCGGCTCGCGCTCCTCGGGGAAGAACTCCAGCTCCCGGCGCAGCCAGGCCATCGCCGCGCCGACGTCGCCGCGGGCGGTGGCCTCCCGCGCCAGCATCAGGGCGACGAGGGGGCGCGGCACGTCGTCGGCGAGGCTGGCCTCCAGGTAGGGCCGGGCCGCGGCGAGCTCGCCCATGCGGACCTGGAGCATGCCCCGCTCGGCGGCGAGCGCCGGCGCCAGGGAGCCCGACTCCTCCCAGGCGACCAGCCGGGCCATCGCCTCGTCGGTCCTGCCCTGGGCCACCAGCGAGCGCACCAGGAGCACCCGCGCCGAGGTGTCCCCGGGGACCTGGGCCAGCACGGCCTCGGCCTGCTCCCGCGCCTCGTCGAACCGCTGCTGGAGCATGTAGACGCCGGCGAGGTTCATGTGGAGCACCGTCGAGTGGGGCTCGTGCTCCAGGGCGTCGACCAGCACCTTCTCGGCGCCGTCGAGGTCCTTCTTCTGCATGAGCAGCCGCGCCAGGCCCAGCCGGGCCTCGATGATCTGCGGCTCCTCGGCCATGACCTTGCGGTAGGCGGCGATGGCGGCGTCGAGCTTGCCCTCCTGCATGCCGAGGCGGCGGGCGCGCTCGATCGCGCGAATCGTCGGGAGGTGCGCCTTGGCGTCCTCGCCGGAACGCTGGGTGGGATCGACGTCTCCGGTGACCACGTAGCCGAGGGCCGCGAGCTGCTCGGCCATCTCGGGAGCCACCTCGCCTCCGGCGTCGGTGCCGGCGGCGGCCTCGACGGCGGCGAGCGCCTCCCGGAGCTTCTTCACCGTGTCGGGGTGCTCCCCCGACACGTCCTTCTCCTCACCCGGGTCGGCCACGACGTCGGCCAGCCAGCCCTTCGGCGTGGCGAACAGCTTGTAGGGTCCCTCGGCCATCGCCAGCTCCGGGTGGTAGCCGAAGCGCTGCTGCACGGTGAAGGACTCGAGGTACACCGGCGGGCGGTGCACCGGCTCCCCCCGCAGGGCCGGGCTGAGGTCCACGCCGTCGAGGCCCTTGGGCACCGGGATCCCGAGCATGCCCAGCGCCGTGGGCATGACGTCGACGTTGCCCACCGCCACGTCGTCCACCACCCGCGGCTCGGGCAGCGGGTCCGGGGGCTGCACGATGAAGGGCACGTGCATGGTGGGATCGAACAGGAACATGCCGTGGTCGGTCTCGCCGTGCTCGCCCTGGAGCGCCTCGCCGTGGTCGGCCACCGCGATCCAGCCGACGCCGCCGGGACCGCCCGCGTCCTCCGCCGCCTTCACCAGCCGCCCCACCTGGTCGTCCATGAAGGCGATCTCGGCGTCGTAGGGTCGCCCGCCGGTCCGCTCGAGGAACTCGCGGGGGGCCTTCCAGGGCCGGTGGGGATCGTAGAGGTGGACCCAAAGGAAGAAGGGCCGGTCGGCGTCCTCGCGGCCCTGCAGCCAGCCGATGGCGTCGTCGACCACCTCGTCGGCCGGGCGCTCGCGCATCCAGCGGTTCTGCGGCTGTCCCTTCGCCCCCTTCACCCGGTCGAAGTAGGCGTCGAAGCCCTGGTCGAGGTTCCAGACCCGCGTGGTGACGAAGGCGGCCACGCTCGCCGCCGTGTCGTAGCCGCGCGCCGACAGCACCTCGGCCAGGGTCTGCACGTCCTCGGGAAGCACGGCGTCGCCGTTGGTGTGGACCCCGTGGCGCGTCGGGTACAGCCCGGTGAGGATGCTCGAGTGCGTCGGCGTGGTGAGCGGCACCGCGCCGTAGGCCCGGGCGAAGCGGACCCCGCCGGCCGCCAGCGCGTCGATGTTCGGGGTGTGGGCGCGGCGGTAGCCGTAGGCGCCGATGTGGTCGGCCCGGGTGGTGTCGAGGGTGACGAGCACGAGCGACGGGCGATCCGCACGCTCGGCTGCCTCCGGCGACTTCGAGGGGCCGCGCGCCGGCTCCTCGGAAGGCCCGGAGGCGCAGCCCGCGATCAAGGCGACGATGGACAGGCGCAGCATGGATCACCCCGCTCAGGTCGGTGCCCTTACCGCGCGGCACCGGCCCTCGCTACGCGGCGCGACGGCGCGGGCCGCCGGTGCGGGCCACCAGCCAGGCGAGGAGCGCCACCAGCCAGATCGACCAGGTGGTCGAGATCACGATGTTGTACATGAAGCGGTAGTAGAGGGTCGCGTACAGGGCGACGTGAGCGAGGACGCTGCACAGGAACAGCGCCGCGATGAAGGCCGCGCCCGGCCCGTCGCGCGCCCGGCGGTGCAGCGCCAGCACCAGCACCGCGGCGGCGGCGAAGTAGTAGCCCACGGTGCCGAGCAGGGTGAAGAACAGCGTGAAGCCGAGCACGCCGGCCGCCTCGACCTCGTCGTCGGTGCGCAGCGCGACGAGGAGCGCCATGCCGAGGACCACCGCCGCGAGGGCCCGGTACCAGGGCCGCACCTGGTGGAAGCGCATGCGCCGCACGCGCTCGGGCACCCGGTCCTGGTCGGCCGTGATCGCCCCGCGAAAGGTGAAGGGGAACTTGAGGCCCACGCCGAAGCCCTGGAAGCGCTCGACGTTGTGCAGCTCCATGTCGTGCCACCAGCCGGTGTAGTTGCCGAGGTGCCGCGCGGGAAGCAGGCCGACGCCGAGGCCCAGCACGGTGGTGATCGCCGCGACGCCCACGAACCGCCGGTACTTCGCGGCCGGGGCCTGGCCGCGCACCAGCCCCGCGAGGCCGCGGAGCACGAGGCTCGCCGAGAACACCGCCGGAAACACGTTGAACAGGGCCGACAGCGCCATCCAGAAGCCGGCCCGTCCCCACCGCTCCCGCCGCAGGGCCGCGAACCCCAGGCCGAGGGTGACCATCCACGGGTAGCGGAAGAAGGAACCGCCGATGATGCCCCACCGGTCGGCGGCGTTGGTGAAGAAGTAGAGCGCGAACACGAGGCCCACGGGCCACCCGAAGGCCGCCGTCACCACCCCGGCCATCGCCAGCAGCATCGCCACGTCGAAGAGCGGCACGAGGTTGAGGGTGGCCCAGTCCAGCGGCAGGCGGTCGGCCACCGCCCCGGCCACCGCCGCCTCGAAGGGCGTGCCGTTGTAGCCCCGGTCCTCCAGCGCGTCGCGGAGGATGCCGGCCCCGCCGTAGCCGGTGAACAGCTCGAGATCGGACTTCCACCGCGCCAGGCGCTCGGGGCTGAAGTGGTCCCGGCAGCGCCCCTCGGCGCGGAGCGCGCCGGCGGTGGTCATGCGGTAGGTCGCGAGGTCGCGCACGCGGTTGTCGTCGGGCACCGCCCGGCGCGAGACGTTCTCGACGATGCAGGAATACAGCTCGTCGTAGTCGATCTCGGCGTAGTAGCGCGGGGCGAGCAGGTAGTGCATCGCGTCCCAGCGGTGCACGAAGGAGGAGGTCATGAGTCCCTGGCGGGCGTAGAAGTAGGTGAAGCCCGAGAACAGCACCGCCCCGGCGAGGACGACGCGGGCGAGGCGCTCGGGACGGCGCCCCCGCCGGCGCAGCCAGGCCCAGCCCCCCACCCCGAGGGCGCCGATCGCCGAGCCGGCGATGAGCATGGCGATCACGTCCCGGTGCGACAGGCGGCCGTTGTGAACGGGAAGCCGCGGGCGCGGGCCGCCCCCCCACTTCGTCTCGTAGACCAGGACCAGCCCGGCGACGAGGGCGAACAGCCCGCCGTAGAGCAGCGCGATGCCCCGGCGGCTCAACCGTCGCTCCGCTGGTGGAAGGTGCGGGCGATGCGATCGCCCGAGGGCAGCTCGAGCTCGAAGGTCACGTCGCCGGCGCCCTCGGGGCGCTCGTCCGGGGCGAACTCCGACCAGGAGCGGTGCCAGTGCGGCGCCAGGGTCACGGTGCGGGCGTTCGCCACCTCGCCGCCCCGCCGGCAGGTGATCTTCACCTCGCCGGGCACGTAGTGCCAGCGCACCAGCAGGCGCACGCGGTCGGAGGCGTCGAAGCCGAGCACCGGGTCGCCGGGCTTGCCGTCCTCGCCGAGCACCCGCGCCTCGATCGCCTCCACCCCGCCGGTGCCCAGGGCCTCCGCGTAGTCCCGCTCGGCGTCGAGCAGGCGGGCGAAGCGCCCCCCGACCACGGTGTTCCGGTCGATCTCGAGGGAAGCCCCGGGCAGGTGGTCGGCCACGGGCGCGAGGGGCCAGGCGCGCTCCGAGGCGGCCAGGGCCGCCTGGGCGGCCGGCGCGAGCCCCGCCCGGAAGGGTTCCAGGAAGGGCGGCAACAGCGCGATGCCGGCGTCGAGGAGCTGGACGTGCCGCGCAGCCTCGCGCTCGAGCTCCGCCGCCACGTCCGCGAAGCGCGCATACCCGCCGTTCTCGACGAGCCACTCCAGGTAGTCCTCGGAGAACCTCATCTCTCCCACCCGCGCCGCCGGGCGCCGCCGGGCCGCCCGCCGCACCCGGGGGGTGAGGGCCTCGGGCCACACCGGGTAGAAGTCGCCCCGCCGGTCCACGTGGACCGCCCAGAAGGCGTCCAGCGACTCGCCGGCCCAGGCCTCCAGCTCGTCGCGCAGGGCGAGCTCGCCCCGGAAGCCGCCGTGGCGCTTCCACATGAGCGCCATGAAGTCGAGCAGCTCCCGCCCGGTGCGCCGCCGCAGCCAGTCGTCGAGCATCGCCACGGCGATGGGCGCCTTGGTGTAGTGCATGTACTCGGTGGCGTCGTAGCCGCGAACCTCGGTTTCGCGCCACAGCGGCGTGTCGCGTTCCGGGTGCTCGGCCCGGGTGGCGTAGTAGTCGCGCGCCAGCTTGTTCCAGCGGGCCGGGTGGGGGCTCACCCCGGCGCCCTTCGTCCCCGCCAGCTCGACCCAGGAGGCCCAGCCCTCCTTGAACCAGTCGTCGCGCTCGTCGCGGATGCCCATGCCCGACGGCACGTACTTGTTCATCGAGTGGCCGAGGCGGTGGGCCATGAGCTCCCAGGCCCGGGTGGTCGGCTTCGGCTGCTCGAAGCAGGTGCCGTTGGCCGAGGACCCGCCGTAGACCCGGCTGCCGTCGACCTTGGGGGTCCAGACCACCGCCAGGGGGAAACCGGGATCGAAGCCGAGGCGGTCGTGGAACCAGCCGAAGATCGCCATCGACCGGCGGTTGAGACCCTCGCGGTCCTTTTCGGGGAAGCCGGCGAAGGTCCAGGCCCGCACCTCGGTGCCCCCCAGGGTGCGGCGCTCGACCTCGAAGGGCCCCACGCCGTAGCAGGACTCCATCAGCGCCGTCGCGACGTGGTCGGGCCCGTAGCCGTCGAGGCTCAGCCAGCCGTTTCCGGCGTCGGGAAGCGCGCTGGCGGTGACCCAGCCGTCCGGGGCGACGAAGCGCACCCGCCCGGCGGCCAGCGCCCCGCCCCCGCGCGGCGCGAGGAACACCCGCCCGTCGAAGCTGGCGAAGTCCTCCGTCACCACCCCCTGCATGCCGTGGCGGCCGTTCCCGCCGGGCATCACCTCGTACTGGACCACCACGTCGGGGTGCGGGCCGCCCGACAGGCGGAAGGTGCGGCCGTCGCGGTCGAAGCCGATGCGCTTCCCGTCGGGCGTGGTGAAGTGAACGTCGTCGAACAGGATCTCCGGGTCCCAGCCCTGGGCCCGAAAGCTGTTCATCTCCTCGGTGAGCCCCCGGTAGTGGACCACCACCGTCATCGTGCCCGTCTCGGGGTGCGTGAGGTCCGCGGCGGCCTGCACGGTGGGCCCGGCCGGCGCGTCGGGCCAGGGCTCCAGGGCGAGGTCCCGGGCCGGGTTGGGCGAAGGGCCGCAGCCGACGAGGAGGGCGGCGAGCGCGAGCGCGGGGGCCATCGGCATTCCCGAACCGTGGCGCGGGTTCACACGAGCCCCAGCGCGTGCAGGAAGACCGCGAGCACCGCCACCGGCACCACGAAGCGCAGCAGCCAGAGCCAGCCGAGGTAGGCGGCGCCCCAGCGGCTGCCGGTGAGGAACTCCTCCCGCCGCATCGCCTCGTCGAGGCGCCAGGCGGTGAACACGGCGATGCCCATTCCTCCGGCGGGAAGCAGCAGGTTGGACGCGATCCAGTCGAAGAGGTCGAACCAGTTCCTTCCGAAGACCGCCTCGAAACCCGATCCGAACAGGGTCGTCCCACCGCTGAGGGCCGAGGGCACGCCGAGGAGCAGGATGGCCGTGCCGGTCACCAGCACCGCCTTGCGCCGGCTCCAGCCGCGCTCGTCGATGAAGTAGGCCGCGGCGACCTCCAGCAGCGAGACCGAGCTGGTGAGGGCGGCGAAGACCAGCAGCAGGAAGAACAGCTGCCGAGCAGCCCGCCGGCCGGGAGCTGGGCGAAGGCGATGGGGATGTTCTTGAACACGAGCCCCGGCCCGCCGGCGGGCTCCATGCCGAAGCTGAAGGTGATGGGAAAGACCACCACGGCGGCGAGCAGGGCGACCATCGTGTCGAGGAAGCTCACCGAGATGCTCGACTGCACGATGTCGGCGTCGCGCCCCATGTACGAGCCGTAGGTGAGCATGGCCCCCATGCCCAGGGACAGCGAGAAGAAGGCCTGGCCCATCGCCTCGAGCACCCCCGAGGCGGTGAGGCGGTCGGCGTGCAGCCCGAAGACGAAGCCCATCGCCTCGCCGAAGCCCGGCAGGAAGACGCCGCGCAGGAGCAGGGCGAGCAGCATGAGGAACAGCGCCGGCATGAGGATGCGCGCCCAGCGCTCGATGCCCTTCTGCACGCCGCCGACCACCACCGCCATGGTGAGCGCCATGAAGGCGAGGTGCCAGCCGAGGTTGATCGGCGCCGAGGCGTAGACCTCGCCGAAGACCGCGCCGACGCGCTCCGGGCCGAGGCCGGCGAAGCGGCCGGTGATCGCGAGGACGGCGTAGT
This sequence comes from Deltaproteobacteria bacterium, assembly GCA_015489145.1. Lineage (GTDB taxonomy): Bacteria > Myxococcota_A > UBA796 > UBA796 > UBA2385 > S143-5. The sequence goes on along the minus strand of WGAH01000712.1, from coordinate 292 downwards.
GCATCGTCCAGCCGGCGACCACCGAGTAGTAGCTCAGGATGATGAAGGCGGCGGCGACGCCCATCCAGCCGAGCCCCACCCAGGGGCTTTGCCGCCCGGCGAGCTTGCGGAAGGCGCCCACCGGCGAGGACTGCGCCGCCCGCCCGAGCAGGATCTCGCCGATCATGATCGGCAGCCCGATGAGGGCGATGCAGGCCAGGTAGACGAGGACGAAGAGGCCGCCGCCGTTCGTGCCCGTCACGTAGGGAAACTTCCAGATGTTGCCCAGCCCGACCGCCGAGCCCGCCGCCGC
>WGAH01000711.1 GCA_015489145.1 Deltaproteobacteria bacterium | reverse complement strand
GTGGAGGGGGGGCGCGCCGGTCGGGTTGGCCGGGCCGCCGTGGCAGAAGGTGCAGTCGGTGCGCCAGCCGTCCTCGTGGCAGGAATCGCAGGACACGGCGTCGCCGCCGCCGGTGAGGTCGGCGCCGTGGCAGTCGGTGCAGGTCTCGTCCTGCATCTTGGCGGCGAGGCCGTGGACGGCGGGGTCGCTCCAGCCCTCGGGGTGGTAGGTGCCGGCGGTGCCGCCGCCGGTGTCGCCGCAGTCGGCGGAGGCGCCGGCGGCGATCCAGTCGCGAACCGCCTGCACCTCGGCGTCGGACACGCTGCCCGACGGGGGCATCCGGGTGCCCTCGTCGGCGGCCTGGGTGCCGGCGATCTTGGCGAGGAGGAAGGAGTTGTCGGGGGCGCCGGGGATCACCAGCGTCCGTCCGGCGTAGTAGGCGCTGGCCTGGTCGACCAGCGCGCCGTAGGGGTCGGTGGCCAGGTCGGGCGAGCTGCCCCCGGAGGAGTGGCAGGCGGTGCAGGCGTAGGCGTCGATCACCTGCTGCACCGCGCACCAGCCGTCGCCAGCGGCCCCGGTGTCGCCCGAGCCGCCGTCGCCCGAGCCGCCGTCGCTGGACCCGCCGTCGCTGGAACCGCCGCCCGCCGCGCCGGTGTCGCCGACCTTGCCGCCGCCCTGGCAGGCGGTGGCGACGACGAAGCCGAGGATGGTGAGGATGCGCATGGATTTCCCTCCCGCGATGGCCCTCCAGGAATAGCCTCCGGGGCCGCCGCCGATGGCGAGAAGTCCATGAGAAGGGGATGAGGGCGAGGTTCAGCCGGGTGCCAGGCGCAGGCGGATCTCGCGCACCCGGCGCGGGCCCGGCGGCAGGCGCACCACCACGCGCACCGCGCCGTCGGGCTCCAGGACGGCGGTCACCCGGACGCTTCGGAAGCCCCGCCCGTAGAGGACGCGCCTCGCGGCGAGCTCCAGGCGGCCCTTGAGCCCCGGACCCCAGGCGTCGCCCTGCATCGCGTCGAGCAGCGCCGCTTCGAGCTCGGCTTCGAGGCCCGGGGGGGTGTCGGGCACGGTCGACCCTACTTGCCGGCGCGGGCCAGCTCGCGGTCGATGATCTCCTGGAAGGCCGAGAAGGGCTGGGCGCCGCTGAGCAGGATGCCGTTGATGAAGAAGGCGGGGGTGCCGTCCACGCCGGCCTCGCTGCCGTCGTCCTGGTCCTTCAGGATCTCGGCGACGACGGCCGGGTCCTTGCGGCAGGCGTTCCACTTGTCGAGGTCGAGGCCGACCTGCTTCGCGTAGCCGACGAGGTCGTCTTCCTGGAGCGCCGACTGCTTCGCCATGATCGCCTCGTTCATCTCCCAGTACTTCCCCTGGGGCTCGGCGCAGTTGGCGGCCACGGCGGCGGCGACGGCGCGGTCGTGGAAGCTGAGCGGGAAGTCGCGGTAGACGAAGCGCACCTTGTCGCCGTAGGTCTGGAGCACCTTGTGCACGGTGTCCTGGGCGCGCCCGCAGTAGGGGCACTGGTAGTCGGCGAACTGGATGATCGTGACCGGGGCGTCCTCGGGACCCCGGGCCGGGTCGTCGTCGACGCTCACCGGGATGCGCGGCAGGTCGGGGGCGGGCAGGTCGCGCTTCACGCCCTTGCGCTTCTCGAGCTCCGCGATGTAGTCGGCGAACATCTGCGACTGCTTCCGCCGCTTCAGCTCCTGCACGAGGTCGTCGCGGACCTCCTCGAGGGACCGCCCCCGGAGCTGGCGCCGGACCTGCTGGTAGAAGGCCTGGATCTCGTCCTCGGTGGGTTCGGGGGTCTTCGCCTCGATCTCGGCGGCGAGCAGGGCGTTCTTGTCGGGGTAGCCCTTCGCCTTGGCCTCCTCGTCGAGGAGCCGGCCGATCAGCACGTTGTCGAGGGCGTTGGACTCGACCTGGTGGCGGTTGGTCAGGTACTCGGCCTCCAGCCGGATGAGCTGGATGTTGGCCTCCTCGCGGACGTCGCCCATCGTGACCCGGCCGCCGTCCCAGGTGGCGACGACGGCGTCGTCGGGGGGCTCGCCGGCGTCGCCGCTCGCCGGCGCGGCGGGGGCGCCGGCCGCCGGGGCGGCCTGGGCGGCGGGGGCGGAGCCCTGCTCGCAGGCGAGGGCCAGGACCAGGATGGCGGGAAGGATGCGCATGAAGAACTCCTCGTGACCGACACCCCTAACCGGCCCGCGTGAGAGCGAAGGAGCGCTCGCCTCCGGGCGGCTTCGGGCCGGCCCGGCTTCACAACCCGGCGAAGATCTCCAGCGGCCGCCACACCCGTTCGGCCCAGGCCGCCTCGTCGTGGGTGGCGCCGGGCTCGTGCCAGTGCCACAGGTCGACCTCCCAGGTGTAGCCGATGTCGGCGAGGAGGTCGGCGAACTGCCGGTTCTCGCAGTAGTTGTCGGTGGCGTCCGGGTCGTCGTCCTCCAGGCCGTCGCCGTCGGCGTCCCAGCAGGTGCCGTCGCCGCCGCTGTCGAGGTACAGCGCCGTCGAGCGGTGGCCGGCCTCGGCGTAGAGGTCGAGCATCGTCGGGTTGTCGGCGCCGATGGAGCCCCACCCCATCGTGCCCGACAGGCTGATCGCCATCGCGTAGCGGTCTTCGTAGAGGTGGGCGGCGTAGAAGCTGATCAGCCCGCCCAGCGAGGAGCCCATCAGCCCCGTCGCGTCGCCCTCGCCGTAGGCCGCCTCCATCATCGGGCGAATCGTCTCCTCGACCAGGGCGGCGTAGGCCGCGCCGTCCCCGCCGAGGGTCTCGCCGTCGATCACGTCGGTGGTGTGCGTGTACTCGGCGTCCCGGTCCACCGTGTTGTCGATGCCGACCACCAGCATGCCGCCGGGGAGGCTCTCGTCGAGCCGCCAGCCCCCCCAGGGGGCCTCGGGGTCGAACAGGTTGTTGCCGTCCTGGGCGTAGAGGACGTGGGTGAAGGCGCCGTCCTCGGGCACCCACACCTCGAGGTCGCGCGGGCGCAGGTCGGCGGCCGCGCCCTCGCCGGTGACGTCGTGCCAGCGCTCGAGGTGGGCGGCGCTGGCGCGGACGAGGCTGTACTCGCCGAACTCGTCGTAGCCGTAGCGGCGGGCGAGGGGGTCGGCGATCCAGTCGGTCCCGTCGGTGAACTTGTAGAGGCTCCCGTCCGGGTCCTCGATGGGGACCTCGATCCACCACAGCTCGCCCGCGCGTTCCATCGGGCTGCCGGTCCAGCCGTCGTGGTCGCCGGCGAGCATCCAGTCGCCGTCGCCGCACAGGCAGGCGAACAGGAAGGTGCCGCTCGTCGTGCGGACGGGAAGGCCGCCGCCGCGCTCGACGGCGGCGAGGGCCTCGGCCGGGTCGGCCTCGCCGGCGATGGCGGCGCGGAGCAGGGCCTCGTCGGTGTCGGCGGCCGTCGGGTCGGCGGCGGTGGCGGCGGTGTCGGCCCCGCCGGGCCCGGTGCAGGCCAGGGCCAGCCCCGCGAGGAGAACGGTGGGGGGCACGCGCACGGGACACCTCCGGCGGGCGGCAGCGTAGCGCGGCCGGCGCCGGGCGTCAGCGGAAGGGCCTCAGGCGCAGGCGTCCTCGCCGCCGTCGACGCGAATCACGTTGCCGGTCATCCAGTAGGTGCCCGGCCGGGCCAGCTCGACGAGGCAGGCGGCGACGTCCTCGGGGCGGGTGAGGCGGTCGTGGGGGTTCTTCCCCAGGGCCTTGGCGACGATCTCCTCGGCGTTGGGGATGCGGGCCAGGGCCGGGGTGTCGCAGACGCCGGCCATGATCGCGTTGGCGGTGATGCCGCGGGGGGCCAGCTCGAGGGCGAGCTGCCGGATGTAGGCCTCGAGCGCCGCCTTGGCCGCCGCCACCGCGCCGTAGGAGGCCCAGGCCTGGTGGCTGCCGAGGCTGCTGAGCCCGAAGATGCGCCCCCCCTCGCCCATGAGCCCGCGCTCGACGAGGTCGCGGGCCCAGTAGACCAGGCTGTGCGCCATCACGTCGAGGGTCATCTCGATCTGCCGGCGGCTGAGCCCGCGCTCGCCGGGGCCGGGAACCAGGGGACCGAGGGTGCCGAAGGCGAGGGAGTGCAGCAGGACCCGCACCGAGCCGGCCGGCAGGTCGGCCAGCTCGTCCAGGATCTCGGCGCGACGCCCGTCGTCGGCGGCGTTGCGGTTGAACAGGCGCACGGTGGCGCCCGCGGCTTCGAGGGCGGCCCGGAGGCGGGCGACGCGGTCGAGGCCGCCGCGGCGGTCGAGGTGGACGCCGATCACGTCGTAGCCGGCCCGGGCGAAGGCCAGGGCCGATGCGGCGCCGTAGCCGGACGAGGCGCCCAGCACGAGGACGTGGGGGCGCGGCTCGGTGCTCAATCGCCGGCTCCGGCGGGCTGGGCGCCGGCGGCGGGCTTCGCCTCGGCGGCGGGCTGGGCGTCGGCGGCGGGCTTCGCCTCGGCGGCGGGCGCGGCCTCGGCGGGCGCGGAGGCACCGCCCGGCTGCTCGATGCGGATCTCGGAGCGGACCTCGTCGATGTACTTCGTCACGACGTCCTGCTGCACCTTGGCCTCGATGTCGTCGTGAACCTCGGACAGCGGGGTCTTGTCGCGGGCGTCCTCGACCTTGAAGACCAGGAAGGCGCCGTTGGCCGAGATCGGCCCCACGACGTCGCCCTTGGCGGCGGAGAACACCTTCTCGGACAGGTCGGGGGGGAGGTCCTTCTTGGACATCCAGCCGAGGTCGCCGCCGCTGGCCTTGGAGCGCGGGTCGATGCTGTTGTTGCGCGCCAGCTCGGCGAAGTCGGCGCCGCCCCGGGCCTGCTTGACGAGGTCCTGGGCGCTGGCCTCGTCCTTGGCGACGATGATGCGGAGCTTCGCCTGGGGCTGGGCGTACTGCACGGCGTGCTCGTCGTAGTACTTCTTGATCGCGTCCTCGGTGGCGCGCTCCGCGACGACCTGGTCGACCAGGGCCGCGGCGAGGGCGCCGCGCTCGGCGAGGGCGATGGCCACCTGGGTCTTGCGCTCGTTCTGGAGGCCGCGCTCCAGCGCCTTGCGGTAGAGCAGCTCGCTCAGCGCCATCTCCTGCTGGACCTGCTTGAGGTCGCCGGACTCCTCGAGCTGCTTGCGGGTGGCCGGCGGCAGGCGGCCCATGGCGACCTCCATCATCTCCTTGCTGATGGGGTGGCCGTTGACGAGGAAGGCGGTCTCGCCGGGGTTGGCCAGCTCGCCCGGGGTGGTCTTGTCGGGGGCGGTCTGGCAGCCGATGCCGGCGGCGACGAGGAGGAAGGCGAGCTTTCGGAACACGGTATACCTCTGGCGTACGGGGACGGGGCCCCGTATCGCCCCCCTTCCCCCAGGGCAAAGGCGCGACGCCGACGGGACGGCCGCTCCCGGCCCCGGCGGGCCCGGTTAGGTCGCCGGCGATGCGCCGCCTCGACTTTCGCGACCACCGCCGGGAACTCGACGACAACCGCTACGTCTACGCGGTGGTCAGCCGGCGCTCCCGGGGCCTGTCGATCGGCGTCAACCTCAACCCGGACAAGGCCTGCAACTTCGCCTGCGCCTACTGCCAGGTCGACCGCACCCGCCCCGGGGGCCCCCGCGAGGTCGACCCGGCTCGCCTCGCCTCCGAGCTCGACCACCTCCTCGCGCTGGTGGCCGGCGGGGAGCTCTGGTCGGTGCCGCCCTTCGACACCGCGCCCCCGGCCCTGCGCCGGGTCAACGACATCGCCTTCGCCGGCGACGGCGAGCCGACCGCCTGCCCCGTCTTTGCCGAGGCGGTCGGGGTGGTCGGCCGCCTGCGCGCCGCCCGCGGCCTCGACGCGGTGCGGGTGATCCTGCTCACCAACGCCACCCTGTTCCACCGGCCGGCGGTGTGGGCCGGGCTCGAGGCCCTCGCCGCCCTCGACGGCGAGATCTGGGCCAAGCTCGACGCCGGCACCCAGGCCTGGTTCGAGGTGGTGGACGGCACGCGCCTCTCCCTCGACCGCGTGGTGGACAACATCACCCGGGCGGCCCGGCGCTGGCCGCTCACCCTCCAGTGCATGTTCCCCACCTGGGAGGGGGCGCCGCCGCCGCCGGCCGAGATCGACGCCTGGCTCGGCCGGGTGCGCGCGATCCTCGACGCCGGGGGGCGCCTGCGCGAGGTGCAGGTCTGCTCGGTGGCCCGGCGGCCCGCCGACCCGCGCATCGGCGTGCTCCCGGAGGAGGGCCTGCGCGAGATCGCCGACCGCGTGCGGCGCCTCGGCGTGCCCGCCACCGTGGTGCCGGGGATTCCGGGCGCGGCGGGGTAGGGCGCCGCTACACGATCTCGTCGTCGTCTTCTTGCGGCGGCACCGGCGGCACCCGGTCGACGTGGACCGACAGGGGCACCAGCCCGGTGGGCCGCATGCCCATGCGCTCGAAGAAGCCGAGCAGCTCGAAGTGGTTCCAGGCGACCAGGGTGCGGATGTGGGTCACGTCGAGGCGCCGGGCGTGCTCGGCCATGGCCGCGAAGAGCGCGTGGGCCACCCCGCGCCCGCGGGCGTCGTCGGACACGCCGATCACCTCGAGGATCGCCAGGGGCTCGACGGCGCCGAACTCGCCCCGGTACACGCTGCCGAGGACGTAGCCGACGATGCGCCCCTCCCGCGCCGCCACGAAGGACAGGGCGATGCGGTCGGAACCCTCGGGCCGCCAGCAGTAGCGCTCGAGGTAGGCGCGGCGGTCGCGGTCGATGCCGCGCCGGCGGTTCAGCTCCCGGTCGAGGGCCACGACCTCGTCGAGGTCCGGTTGCTGGAACAGGCGGATCTCCAGGT